>NZ_JACNDD010000169.1:0-13468 GCF_017351395.1 Pseudomonas sp. FW305-28 | reverse complement strand
GTGCTCGCCCTGCTGCAGTTCCAGCACATTAGTGACCACTTCGATGCTGCCGCCCGAGGTCAGCGGCGCGAAGCACTCGTAGACCGCCAGGTCGAAGTTCAGCGACGTCGAGAACAGGGTTTTTGACAGGGTTTGAGCGTCAAATGAGCGATGGGCCCAGGTCAGGAAGTTCACCGTGTTGCGGTGTTCGATCATCACACCTTTAGGCAGACCGGTCGAACCCGAGGTGTAGATGACATAGGCCAGGTGCGAGGACGTCAGCTCAGTGACCTCGGGATTCTGGACGGATTCGTCCTGCCAATCGCCGCTGTCGAGATTGATCACTGGCATCGATGCTTCCGCCAGCAACTCAAGGGTCGCTGTCTGCGCCAACACCGCAGCCGGCGCGCTGTCGTCCAGCATGTAGGCAATCCGGTCCAGCGGGTACGCCGGGTCCAGCGGTACATAACCGCCGCCTGCCTTGAGGATCGCCAGCAGCCCCACGACCATGTCGATGCCGCGTTCAACGCAGATCGCCACTCGCGAATCGGGCTCCACACCCTGCTTGCGCAGGTAATGGGCCAGGCGGTTGGCCCGCTCGTTCAACTCGTGATAAGTCAGGCGCTGCTCACCCCGGATCACCGCCACCGCATCCGGCGTACGCTGGGCCTGTTCTTCGAACAAACCATGAACCGTCTGCTGCTGCGGATAATCCGCCTCGGTGGCGTTGAATGCCACCAGCAGTTGCTCGCGTTCCAATGCCGGCAAAATCGTCAAATCCGCCAGGGGCGATTCAACCGCACGCTCCAACGCCGCCGCCAGACTCGTCAATGCCGCTTCCATATAGGCGCCGATACGCCGCGCGCCGATTTCGACCACCGCTTGAACGGTCAGGCTGAAGCCGTCACCGAGATCGTCCACGGACAGCGTCAGCGGATAGTTGGTGCGTTCTTCGCCACTCAGAATTTGCGCCCCGGCCCAGCGACGCCCTTCACCGACCGCCTTGGGTGCCTGCGCCGCCACGGCAGTCTGCCGGTAATTCATCAGCGCGCTGAACAAGGGGGTCGGCGCCGCGACACCGCTGCAACGCTGCGCCAGGGACAATGGCGCGTGTTCATGCCTCAGCAGGGTCGCCAACCGTGCGTGGGTCGCTTTCAGCGCGGCCAATACCCCCTGCCCCCCCGCTTCGACGCGCAAGGGCAGTGTGTTGACGAACATGCCCAGGGCATGGCCGGCTTCCTGCCCACTGTGCAGGCGGCCCATCAGCACCGTGCCGAACACCACATCCTGGCGACCGGACAAACGCCCCACCACCTGACCCCAAGCCAGGTGATGCAGGCTGGCCGTACTCACTCCCAGGCGCCGCGCCTGGGTACGCAACCGCTGGGCCAGATCGGCGGCCAGCGGCAACACCGTCTCTTCGACACCGACGCCGTCGCCCTGCACATCCCGCAGACCGAACGGTAATGTCGGCTCGTCTATGTCCCCCAGCATCTCGCTGAAGAACGCCTCATGGTGTTCCTGATTGCCTGCCAGCCGCACCTGCGCCACATAGTTGCGGTAAGGCACCGATACCGGAAGTTCGGCCGAACGGCCCTCCAGATGCGCCTCGATCTCCTTGCCCAGCATCCCCAGGGAGGTGGCGTCGTCAATCAGGTGATGGAACAACAACACCGCGACCCAGTTGCCGTGGGCGACATCTTCGGTGAAATGAAGGCGCATCATCGGCGCCTGGCGCAGATCGAAGCGGGTGTGACGTGGATCGAAACGGCGCTGCATCTGGCCAGCGATATCACCTTCAGCCACGTCCAGCCCGAGCTCTTCGACCATCAGTTGTGCCTGGCGCCAGACCACTTGGACCGGCTCGCCCAAGCCCTCCCACGCCACCGAGGTACGCAGAATGTCATGGCGCTCGATCGCCACTTGCAAAGCCTGCACAATAGCATCGAGCTGTTCGCGACTGTCGATGCGCAACAGAATCTGCAACAGGTACGGATCGCCTTCCTCGGTCGCCAGGTGGTGATACAGGATGCCTTCCTGCAACGGCACGAGCCCGTAGATATCCTGGACATTGTCCACCCCGCCCGGCACTGCCGCGACCACTCGATCGATCTCGTCCTGGGTCAGCGTTGCCAGTGGCAGCATGTCCGGTGTGATGCATTCGACCCCGTGGGCAATCATGTTGTCCGGCACCACGATGCCCTTGCTGACACCCGTGGCGGCGGCCAGCGATGCCAACGTCGGCTGGCCAAAGAGAACCCCCACATCGGCGTGCAGCTTGACCTGGCGCATGCGTTCGATCAGCTTGACCGCCAGCAAGGAGTGGCCGCCCAGTTCGAAGAACCGATCGTGTCGACCCACCTGTTCCACACCAAGCAGTTCGGCCCAAAGCCTGGCCAGGACAGTTTCCACTTCGCCTTCCGGGGCTTCGTAGCTGCGCCGGGCATAGGCCTGTGAATCGGGCGCCGGCAGGGCTTTGCGGTCCAGCTTGCCGTTGGTCGTCAATGGGAGCGCATCCAGCAACACGAATGCACTCGGCACCATGTAGTCCGCCAACAAGCCCAGCAATTGGTCTCGCAGGTCAGCCACCGAGAGTTGCCGACCTGCGTCGGCCACCACATAAGCCACCAGGCGCTTGTCCCCCGGGTTGTCTTCCCGGGCGATCACCACCGCTTCGCGCACCTGCGCGCATACCGCCAGCTTCGCTTCGATCTCGCCCAGTTCAATGCGGAAACCACGGATCTTTACCTGTTCATCGTTGCGCCCCAGGTATTCCAGTTCACCATTTTTCAGCCAGCGGCCAAGGTCTCCGGTACGGTACATTCGCGCATGAGCCCCACCGTCGAACGGGTCGGCCAGGAATCGCGTTTCGTCAAGCTGGGGCCGGTTCAAGTAACCCCGCGCCACGCCAGCGCCCCCCACATACAACTCGCCCTCCACGCCTACTGGCACCGGTTGGCCGTACTTGTCGAGCAGGTACAGGCGCAGATCGGGAATCCGCTTACCGATCGGGCTGACGCCGGTCAACTGCGCATCCGCGGCACACAACGCACGATAAGTCACATGCACTGTCGTTTCGGTGATGCCGTACATGTTCACCAGTTGTGTCCCGGCATTGGTCGCACGGGCATACCACGGCTTGAGCATGCTGGTTTCCAGCGCTTCACCGCCAAAGATCACCTGGCGCAGGCTGTGGCACAGGTCGCTGTCACCCTGGGCCGCGATCAACTGCCGGAAAGCGCTTGGGGTCTGGTTCAGCACGGTGACACCGGTCTCGCATAACAACGCATAGCAATCTTGCGGAGAACGGCTGACCAGTTGCGGCACCACCAGCAAGCGGCCGCCGTGGGTCAACGCGCCCCAGATTTCCCAGACCGAGAAATCGAAGGCGAAGGAATGGAACAGCGCCCACACATCTTGCGGGCCAAATTCGAACCAAGGCAGGGTCGCCGAAAACAGCCGTGCGACGTTGCGGTGCTCGACCATCACCCCCTTGGGCAATCCGGTCGAACCCGAGGTATAGATCACGTAGGCCAAGTGGTGTGAGGCCAGGGTGCGCACATCAGGGTTGTAGCGTGGCTGGGCGGTGATACCCGCCGCTTCGGCCTGGTCAAGCAACAACACCGGGACTTGCAACGCCGGCAGTTGAACCTGCAGCGTCGATTGAGTGAGCAAAGCAACCGGCGCACTGTCGTCGAGCATGAATGCCAGGCGTTCCTGGGGATAGGCCGGATCCAGCGGCACATAGCCGGCACCGGACTTCAGAATGCCCAGCAGGCCGATGATCATGTCCAGACCGCGCTCAACACTGATCGCCACGCGGTCGTCCGGGTGGACTCCGAGGATCAACAGCCGGTGCGCCACCTGATTCGCCCGGGCGTTGAGTTCGCCATAAGTCAGGCAGCGGTCTTCATGCACCACCGCTACCGCGTCAGGTCGCGCCCGCGCCTGCGCTTCGAACAGCCCATGGATCGTGTGGTCATGCTCATACGTGCGCGCATCGCTCGCGTTCCAGGCCTGGAGCATGTCCGCTTCGGTCGCGGTCGGCAGAACGAAGCCTTCGATCGGCAATGTATCGTCACGCAAGCCCTGCTCCAGCACATGCATGAATCGGTCGGCCATCGACTCGATTTCATCGGCCTGGAAATAGCTTTCGTTGTAGATCCAGTGCAGCCAGGCATTGTCGTCGTGCGGGTTGCTTCGGATATGGATGGACAGCGGCATCTGTTCCTGGCCGTTCGAGCCCATCACAAAATGAGCCGGCGCCTGTCCGAACATGAACCGACGATCTTCCTGCTCATAGGAAAACGAAACGTCGAACAGTTGCGCGCGGTTATCGCGCCGCAACTCTAGCGAACGGTTCATCTCGCTCAGGGGGAACCGCTGGTTGCGATAGTCCTGTTTGAGTGTGCGGGTCACGCCACGTATCAACTCACCAAATGACAAGTCGCTGGCGAACTTGAAGCGCACGGCACTGACCTGCGTGAACAACCCCGCCGTTTTCTTGAAGGTTGCATTGGGGCGGTTGAGGATCGGCAGGCCGATCACCAACTCATCACGCTGGGTGGTCCGTATGAAAAAGACATACAGTGCAGCCAGCAGCACCGAAAAACGTGACGCCTGATGCGCTTGCGCCAGGACATCGATTCGATCGCTCAAGGTGTGGGCGAAGCGATACAAGGCTTGAGCACTGGGAGCCAGGACCCCGGGTGGTTGGTCGTGGTGACGCGCGATGAACAGTGGATCCGGAACGTCCTGGTATTTGTCCAGCCAGTACGCCTCATCGAGCTTGAAACGAGGGGAATCACGATAGCGGGCATCCTCGTCGATGAATCCGACATAGGACGGTGCCGACAAGTCAGGCGGCTGGTCGTTCTCCAGGGCGTCATAGAGTTCGCCCAGCGAAGTCAGCACCAAACCGACGCCCCACCCGTCCAGGATGATGTGGTGAAGGTGCATCACAAAATAAAACGATGCGTCACCGAGTTTAGCCAGATAGAACCGGAACAACGGGCTTTCATCCAACCTGATGGCGACCGCCATCCGTTGTTGCATCCAGGCATGGACCGCTGCCTCTGGGTCGGGCCGATCGGAAAAATCCAGCACGGGAACCCGCGCCTCCAATGTCTCGGCCATTGTCTGCATGGGCACGCCGTCGGCGCCGTAGTGCAATACCGTACGCAGGGCATCGTATTTTTCAATCAACAGGTCGACCGCCCGCTGAAAACGCTCAGGGTCGACGGCGCCCTGGATATGGAGATAGCCACCAATGTTGTACAGGGGGGAATCGCCCTTGGTCATCTGGTCCAGCCAGATGTCCCGCTGTGCTGTCGTCAGAGGGTAGCTTGTCGAGAGCTGGAGAAACTGATTCATACCTGCCCCTCCGACACACGCACGCACACCCACAACGCACTGCCCGAAGCCCTGGGGGCCCGGCGTTTTTCATGACACCGGTCAGCCGACAGGCCTGTTGCAACAACGCCATCCACAGCACGCGCAAAGATAAATTCCATACGTTCCTTCTCAGAGATTTGTCAGTGCTGCCCGGGTTGAATGCAACAGGCACGCCTGGAGTTGATGCAAATCCGCGCGGCTAGCCAGCGCGGCATGGGGTCGGTCGAACGATCGGAGCGTTCTTGCATGGCATCGCCACCCGGCGGCGGATACACGTCTGCCGGGGGGATGCCAAGCATTTATCACGGGTGTTCAGCAGTCCTGTCGCGACATCGCAAGCCGGACGATGGAGCCTGAATGGGCATCAGGCTCGCTTGTCGCGCAGGGCGCAGTTGATGTCGGAAACGATCTGGCCATCCGACAACTTGATGATGCGATCGGCCAGTTGGAAATACTGGTCGTCATGGGTAATGATCAGCACCGTCTTGCCACGACGCTTGAGGTCAGGCAGCAGTTCCTCGTAGAAGAACTTCTTGAATGGCGGATCCTGGTCCGCGGCCCATTCGTCCAGCACGTAGACCGACCGATCTTCCATGTAGGCGCACACCAGTGCCAGGCGTTTTTGCTGGCCATAGGACAAGGCCTTCAGGGTTGAATACCCCTGCCCTTCGATCTTGATCTTGTCGGCCAGCCCCAGGGTTTCCAAGTACTTGCTCGCCAGTGTCGGGCTGCCGTCCTCTTCGTCGGGGCCAATGAGGCGATTGAACAGATGGAAATCGGAAAATACCGCGGAGAACAGATCGCGATAGTCGTTGCGATTTTCATCCGTGACAGGCTTGCCATCGAGCTGGACCTCACCCTCCTGGGGGATGTAGAGCCCGCAGAGGAGCTTGGCCAAGGTGCTTTTACCGCAACCGTTGCCACCGACGATGTAGATCAACTCGCCGGCCTGCACCGTCAGGTCGATGGGCCCCAGGGAGAAGCCGGTCTCGGCGTGCAGCTCCTGGTAATGCATGCGCACGGCTTTCAATTCGATGCGATTCCAGGACTTCTTGTGCTCCAGCAGATGAACCTTGGGCACGTCGGTCTCGATAGGCTCCGGGTGCGGATCGTTGATCGAGAAACCGAATTCCGAAAGACGCGTACACGCCACCCGTCCCGCCGCCAGCAAGGGCATCGCCCCGACCAGCAACGACAGCGGGCCCATGATGTACAACACCGCCAGGACGCTGGCGGTCATGATTTTCGGCTCGATGGCACCGACCAGGGGCGCGGCGAACAGCAGGCAACCGATCAGCAGCGACAGCGTGAGTTGCCCAACGTTGTCGGCAGCGGTGTACCACAGGCGCTCGACGAAGTTGTAGCGCGCCACACGGGTCGAAGACGCCTCGATGGCCGAGCGACCGAACCAACGACGCCGCACGCCATTGAGCTTGAGTTCCTTGAGGCCGAACACCAGGGCGTGGGTGTATTCATTGAACGCGGTGTATTCGTCCCGCACACGAGAGGTGTTCCGCACGCCACAGGAAAAGAAGAACAGATACAGCCCCACCCCCAGGATCATCAGTGACACCGTCAAGGCCAGCACGACCCACGACAGGTAGGCCAGGTAGCCGATGCCGAACAGAAAGACCGTCGTCTCCACCAGGATGGTAGGCATGATGATCAATGTCGTATTCAATTGCGGGATGTCGTTGGTCAACATCGTCAGCACATTGGGCGGGCCGCGCCGGTCCACTTCTTCCAGTGGCGTGGCGAGAATCTTGCGACAAAGCGCAATGCGCAAGCGCGTCATGATCCGCATGCTGGCGTAGGCCGGGAACAACGCCGCACCGTTGCGCAGGATCAGCGCCGTGGCACTGAGCCCGATGAACCAGTACAGCGCCTGCAGGCGCGAGCCGTCATTGTAGAGAGCGTCGTTGATCACGCTCACCACCGCGATGGACGCCACCCCGCTGATGACACCGCAGATCAACGTAAAGAGCGTCAGCCAGGGATGGTTACGCCACAACAGGCGCATGACCGAGCCCGCTTTGGGCTTCTTCGCTTTCTTCTCTTTTTTCATGGGTTGCTATCCTTCAATGGAGTCGCGAAAGGGCTCACGCCGGTCGCCATACATCGCCCCGGGCGGTCATTTCGCCCATCGCCACAACGATGAGGCGTGGTTCCTCGTAAGGATCGCGAGCGTGGGCCGCCAACATGTTGTCGAGCATCACCACATCGCCCTTGCGCCAGGCGAACCTGACCGCACAGGCCTCATAGGCCTCGCCGAGCAACGCCATGACGTCGTCTTCAATCGGCGTTCCATCGCCGTAACTGACCATGCGCGGCAGACGATCGGCGCCGAACATATCGAGCAGGTCTTCGCGCATTTCCTCGCCGAGACAGAACGGATGGTGCAGCTGCACCTGGTTGAAAAAAGCCCGCTCCCCGGTCACCGGATGTTGGATAACCGCTGGACAGAGGGTGCGCACCTGCAGGGTTTCGTCGTCGAGCCATTCGAAATCGGTGCCCTGTTCCCGGCATCGCTGTTCGACGGCCGCGCGGTCGCTGGTGCCGAAGAACGATGCCCAGCTCGGCTCGACGCCAGCGGTAAAGGTGCGGCTGTACATCAGGCCTTTTTGTTCGAACCGAGCCACCACCTGCGGCGGCAGGCTTTGCAGCACTTGGCGGATGTCGGCCAGCGGCGTCGCACCGCCAACCCGTGACGGCTGCTCGCAATAGAACCATTGCTTGCGCGGCCAGCTTTCCAGGTGCGAGCTCTCGTTGTGATACAGGATCATCTCGCGCTCGGGATACGGCGTGGAGCGGTAGACGTTGCGTCCGCCCTCCTTCTTCGGCAGGTCGCCGTAGCTGCCGTGCAACCCGGGCGACAAGGCTTCGGCGAACGCCTCGAAGGCCGGCACCGAGCCGAGGTCAAAACCACGAAACAGCACCGCGCCGTGACGACACAGCAACGCCTCGATAGCCTCGCGATGGGTGTTGGCCCACAGCGAAGGATCCAGCCCCGGTTCGATCGGTTCGATCACCACCGGCAAACTCAAACCGTCGGCGAGCAATGACAGCCTGACCGATTCACCGGCCCCGTGACCTGGCCAGACAAGCGAATCCGCCATCCCGTCAGCGGGCATGACGGGCGATGCGTCAGTTTGAAGACTCATGAATAACTCCTGAACCACGGATCATCGGATCCACGTCGCAGGGCCGGACCAATGCGCCCCACCATCGGGCAAGGATAAAAACACTGATCCGCGGTGATGTCTGGCACCGCAAACCGGGACAGAGGGGGTCATGGTGTCTACTTGAGCCGTTTGCGGAGCGGCAAATTCTTGTCCCCATTTCCCGCGACAGACGCCGACACGAAGTCGGTGCTGAAATGCGTCAGCTGCGAATTGCACAGGTACCGCAAACGATGCCGTGGGTCGCAGTGACGTCTCGAGCACATCGGTTTGCGCAACATGCAAACACGCTGTGCCTGGCATTTAACAGGAGCGTTAGTCATGCCGATTAAGAACACTGGCGGATCGGTCAATCCCGCGCCAGCCCCTCTCACGCCCGGTGCATTCCTGCATGAAACATTCGTCGCCCGGGCCCGTGAATTCCCTGAGCGAACCGCGGTTTCCGACGCCTCTCGCTCATTGAGCTACGCACAACTCGACACGGCTTCGTCGCAGTTGGCGGCCAGGCTTCGCCAGGAAGGCGTCCAGGACGGCATGTTGGTGGGGATGTGCCTGCCACGTGGCGTCGACCTGGTCATCAGCCTGCTGGGTATCCTCAAGGCCGGCGGCGCCTACGTCCCGGTCGACCCGCAATACCCCGGTAAACGTGTCGAACACATCGTGCGCGACAGCGGCCTGGGCCTGATGATCGGTGAACTCGCCGACCTGCCGCCGAGCGCGTCCGTACGCGTCCTGTCCCTGGCCGAGCTGCTGGCCGGCCCGACCCTGCAACCGCTGCCCGCCAACGACCAACGCAACCCCGACGAGGCCGCGGCCTATGTCATCTATACCTCCGGTTCCACCGGTGAGCCCAAGGGCGTATTGGTGGCGCACGGTAACGTCAGTCGCCTGTTGGAAAGTACCCAGCGCTCGTTCGCCTTCACCGAAAACGACGTCTGGTCGATGTTCCACTCCATCGGTTTCGACTTTTCGGTGTGGGAAATCTGGGGCGCCCTCGCCCACGGTGGCCACGTCGCCGTGGTGCCCTACGATGTTTCGCGCTCGCCAAGTGGCACGCGTCAATGGCTGGCCGACCAGGGCGTGACTGTCCTGAGCCAGACGCCATCGGCGTTCCGCGGCCTGGATGAGGCGGACCGCTCTGCCAGTGCGCCACTGGCCCTGCGCTACGTGGTGTTCGGCGGCGAGGCACTGCCCGCCACCGTACTGCGGCCGTGGGTTGAGCGCCATGGCGATCAGAAGCCGGCCTTGATCAACATGTACGGCATCACCGAAGCCACCGTCCACACCACCTTCAAACGCGTGCGTGGCCAGGATCTGGAAAGCGCCGCCATGGTGTCCATCGGCGCGCCGCTGGACGGCTGGCGCCTGCACCTGCTCGACGCCGATCAACAACCAGTGTCCCAAGACAACGCCGGTGAGCTGTACATCGAAGGCGCCGGGGTCGCCCTGGGCTACCTGAATCGTCCCGCCCTGAACGCCGAGCGCTTCGTCCAGTTGCCGGGCACCTCGAGCCGTGCCTATCGCACCGGCGACCTGCTGGTGCTGGGAGACGATGGCGAGTACCGCTACGCCGGTCGTTGCGATGAACAGCTGAAGATCCGTGGGTTCCGCATCGAGCCGGGCGAAGTCGAAGCGTGCCTGCAAGCCAGCCCCGCCGTAGCCGCCGCCCACGTGGCCGGTCACGATTACGGCGATGGCGACTGGCGCCTGGTCACCTACGTGGTGCCGACCCATGGCGTGGCGGCCTGGACCGAACAGCTGCGCAGCGAAGTGGCCGCACAGGTGGCCGCGAACCTGCCGGACTACATGCGCCCCTCGGCCTACATCCCACTGGCCGCGTTGCCGGTCACTGACCACGGCAAGATCGACAAGAGCCGCCTGCCCTCGCCCGATTCCGCCACCTCGACCGTGGACCACGCCAGCGAAACGGGCCTCACCGAACAGGAGCAGTTCGTGCTCAAGGTCTGGTCGGACGACATGGGCCTGAAGAACATCGGCCTGAACGATGATTTCTTCGACTTCGGCGGCACCTCCCTGGCCCTGATCCGCTCGTTGAGCACGTTCAAGGCCCATTACCGGGTCAACCTCGACCCAGGTGTGCTGGCAGATGGCGCGACCGCCAAAGTGTTGGCCGGCTGTATCCAGCGCTCCCTTGTTCAAGCCCATTGATCGAAAAGGAAAAGCTCATGAGCAAAAAATTCGCCCTGACCCCGGAAGAACGTGCGTCCTTTGAAAAGAACGGCTTCATCGGACCGTTCGACGCCTATTCGCCAGAAGAAATGAAAGAGACCTGGAAGCGCACCCGCCTGCGCCTGCTCGACCGCAGTGCCGCGGCCTACCAGGACCTGGATGCGATCTCCGGCGGCACCAACATTGCCAACTACGATCGCCACCTGGACGACGAATTCCTCGCCAGCCATATCTGCCGTCCGCAGATCTGCGACCGCGTCGAGAGCATCCTCGGCCCGGACGTGTTGTGCTGGCGCACCGAGTTTTTCCCTAAATACCCGGGCGACGAAGGCACCGACTGGCACCAGGCCGACACCTTCGCCAACGCCTCGGGCAAGCCGCAGATTCTCTGGCCGGAAAACGAAGACTTCGGCGGCACCATCACCGTCTGGACCGCCTTCACCGACGCCAACATCGCCAACGGTTGCCTGCAGTTCATTCCCGGCACCCAGAACAGCATGAACTACGACGAAACCAAGCGCATGGCCTACGATCCCGATGCCAACAACAGCTCGGTGGTCAAGGATGGTGTGCGGCGCGGTTTCTTCGGCTACGACTATCGCCAGCTGCAGATCGACGAAAACTGGAAGCCCGACGAAGCCTCCGCCGTGCCCATGCAGATGAAAGCCGGCCAGTTCATCATTTTCTGGTCGACCCTGATGCACGCCTCTTACCCCCACAGCGGCGAGTCCCAGGACATGCGCATGGGCTTCGCCTCGCGTTATGTACCGTCGTTCGTGAAGATCTACCCGGACTCCGACCACATCGAGGAATACGGTGGACGTATCAGCCTTGAAAAGTACGGCGCGGTGCAGGTCATCGGCGAGACGACCCCTGAATACAATCGCCTTGTCACCCACACGACCCGAGGCAAGAAGTTCGAAGCCGTCTGATCTTTTCAATGCCATATGACAGTTGGCATGCGCAACGTGCCTGACAGGAGTCCCCAATCCATGACTATTTCCACCGACGCAGCGACGCGCCTGTGTGAGACCGTGAGGATGCTTAGGCACCTTGCCATCCATTTGCCCGATCCTATCTGCCTGAGCTTTTTGTCCCAGGGCAGTGATGTGGCGCCCGACCAGGCTTCCTCCAGCGTGAGAGCCACGGAACGCGCGGTCAGCACCGCGTTCGCCAGGATCGGCGTCAAAGCCGTGCAGTACGTGCATGACGGCGAGGCGCAGCTGTCGTCTTTCGAGATGTTCATCAGCAAGAAAATCTGCCAGGCGCTCGAGTTTGCCTATGACCACTTCGACGATGTCGACAGTGCCAAGGACTTCGGGCGCCTGGTCAGACACTTCGATTTCAGCGGTGCCGTGCCCGAGGTCGAGACACTGCACCTGATTACCCGCGACAATGTGGCGCTGTCGGTGCATGCCAGCACCGATCGAAACCGCCCAGCCATCGTCCTCGCCCTGCCCTGCGGCATGCCGTTCGACTTGTGTCGCGACTGGTTCAATGCGCTGAGCGAAAGGTTCTTCGTGGTCACCTGGGAAACCCGCGGGCTGTTCGGTTCCTGCACCTCCTTCGATCAGTTGTCCGTGGACACCGATGCCCAGGTGGGCGACCTGATCAATGTGATGAACCACTATGGCCTGCAAAGCGCGCACTTGATGGGTATCTGCGGTGGCGCGGTGATCGCCCTCAGCGCGGCGGCCATCCACACCGACCGGGTCAACTCCCTGAGCCTGTGGCACGGTGATTACAACCTGGGCGACGACAGCCTGCGCACCACCCACCAGCAGAACTTCGAGTGGCTGATGGAATCGGCCGCCGTGGACCGCAACGAAGCCAGCGACCTGCAGGCGTTGTTCCTGGACCAGGCGACCCTGGCGACCATTCCGGACTCCATCGCCCATGCGGCGCTCTACCCTTATGTCAACGAAGAGCTGTTCTATCGCTATGCGCGACTCAACGATGCGCTGAACAAGACTGAGTTGAAGTCGCGGCTGGAGCAGATCACGGCGCCCACCCTGGTCGTCGCCGGCGACGCCGATGAAACCACCCACCTTGGTGGTTCCAAGCACATTGCCGAGTCCATCAGTGACGCCTTGCTGCATGTGGAGCGCAATGGCAGCCATCTGGCGTTCTTCGAGTCGACCCATCGCTCAAAGCACACCGCCTTCCGCTTCCTGGAATCGACCCTCGAATCGACGGTGGTCTGACTTACCAGCCGTGGCGCGGTGCAAAACCTGTGGGAGCTGAGCTTGCTCGCGATAGCGGTGGGTCAGCTTGCATCGGGATTGAATGTGCCGACGTCATCGCGAGCAAGCTCGGCTCCCACATGGGGTCTTGGGGCCCCACAGATTCAGCATCTGCCCACAATTCCTTGTGGGAGCTGAGCTTGCTCGCGATAGCGGTGGGTCAGCTTGCATCGGGATGAATGTGCTGACGTCATCGCGAGCGAGCTCGGCTCCCACATGGGTTCTTCGGTACCCACAGATTCAGCATCCACCCACAATCCACTGTGGGAGCGAGCTTGCTCGCGATAGCAGTGGGTCAGCTTGCATCGGGATTGAATGTGCCGACGTCATCGCGAGCGAGCTCGCTCCCACATGGGTTCTTGGGCGCCCACAGATTCAGCATCCAGCAACAATTCCCTGTGGGAGCTGAGCTTGCTCGCGATAGCGGTGGTTCAGCTTGCATTGATATTGAATGTGCCGCGGTCATCGCGAGCAAGCTCGGCT
>NZ_JACNDD010000168.1:0-13530 GCF_017351395.1 Pseudomonas sp. FW305-28 | reverse complement strand
GGGATAAATCCCCTCGCCACAGGGATCTGTGCCTGGCAGGGAAGCCCGCGCCGTTGCGCTTGAAGCCAAACCTGAGGAATATGCTCGGGTAAAGCCCAGGCATCGGGCCCAGGACATCGAGAGCACCATGAGCCATTACCTCAGCCTGCCCGTCGAACAGACGGTGCATTTCGGCCCTTACCGGGTCCATCCGCGCCAGCGCCTGGTGCTGGAGGGCGAGCAACCGTTGCGCCTGGGACGGCGGGCCGTGGAGATTCTGCTGGTGTTGCTCGAACACGCAGGCGAGGTGGTGAGCAAGCAGCAACTGATCGCCCGGGTCTGGCCCAGGAGCGTGGTGGAAGACACCAACCTGCGCGTACACGTCGCGGCACTGCGCAAGGCCCTCGGGGACGGCCAGGCCGGGCAGCGCTACATCGTCACCGTGGCGCAGCGCGGCTACAGCTTTGTCGCGCCGGTGTCATTCGGATCCCTCGACCCATTGGCGCGCATTCCTCATCCGTCCCTGGCGCGCAATCTGCCGCTACAGCGCACACGCCTGATCGGACGCCAGGCCCTGGTGGAAAACCTGGTGACCCAGTTGCCCCGAAAGCGTTTCATTACCCTGGTCGGCACCGGCGGCATCGGCAAGACCACCGTCGCCCTGCGGGTCGCTGAACGGCTGATCGGCCACTACCGTGACGGCACCCATCTGCTGGACCTGGCATCGCTCAACGATGCGGCCATGATCGTCCCCAACCTGTGCGCATTGCTCGACCTGCCGCTGCAGGACGGTGATCCGCTGGACACCGTCGCCCGACCGCTCAAGGAGCGGCATCTGCTGCTGGTGATCGACAACTGCGAGCACCTGATCGACGCCATCGCCCAGCTCAGCGAAACCTTGCTGCGCGGCGCCCCTCACCTGCACATCCTGGCCACCAGCCGCGAAGGCCTGCGCGCCGAAGGCGAATACGTGCAGCGCCTGGATGCCCTGGCATGCCCGCCCCGGGAAATGCCCATCGAGGGTTATCCCGCCCTGGAATACCCGGCGCTGCAACTGTTTGCCGAGCGTGCGATGGCCAGCCGTGACGACTTCGAACTGACCGACCGCGAGGTGCCGTTGGTGGTCGACATCTGCCAGCGGCTGGACGGGATTCCCCTGGCCATCGAGCTGGCCGCCGGACAGATCGGCCGCTTCAGCCTCGAAGCGCTGCACCGGCAACTGCAAGACAATGTCGCCCTGCTCCACAACGACACCGACGCCGCCCCGCGCCAGCAGACCCTGCGCGCCACGCTGGACTGGAGCTTCGCGCTGCTCACGACCTGCGAGCAGACCTGCCTGCGGCGACTGGCGGTGTTCATGGGCAGTTTCAACCTGGCCTCGGCCGCGGCGGTGATCGTCGGCCAGCATGTCGCACCCGACCAGGTGCTGGTGTCGGTCAGCCAGTTGGTCGCCAAATCGTTGCTCAACGTCGAGATCGGCGATGAAGAGGTGCGTTATCGCCTGCTGGACACCACCCGCCGTTATGCCTTGGAAAAACTGGCCGAAGCCGGGGAATTGGCGGCCAGCCAGGAACGCCACGCCGAACGCTGCCTGGCGCTCATGGGGCAAGCGGAAAACGATTGGGAGAACACCCCCACCCGACTGTGGATCGCCCGTTACGCCGACTATCGCGACGACATCCGCGCGGCGCTCGACCGCGGCTTGGGCCCGCAGGGTTCACATGCCGTGGCGATCCGCCTGACCGCCCGCACCCTGCCCCTCTGGCAGGAGCTGTCGCTGCTCAAGGAGCACGGCCTCTACGTCAACAAGGCGCTGCAATTGTTGCGGGCCAGCCCCACACCATGCCCACGCTTGACCCTGGCCCTGGAGCTGGCCCACGCCAGTTTCAACTACCACACCGAGGGCGGCACGCCGGCCACGGTCCGTGCCTTCGCCAGCGCCCGGCAACTGGCCCGGCAATGCCAGGACCTGGCCAGCGAGCTGCGGGCCGTGTCCGGGCAAATGACCGTGGACCTCAGCTGCGGCAACTACCAACAGGCCCTGGCCCACAGCCTGGATTTCGACCGGCTCGGTTTGCAGGGCGACCCGATCCTGTCCTTGAGCACCCAACGCCTGCGGGTGCTGGCGCTGCATTTCACCGGCGACCAGGGCGCGGCGCGACGTGAAGCCGAACAGGTGATCCAGCGCCTGGCCCAGAGCGGCCACCTCAGCCGCTTCAGCCACGGCTTCGGCGTGCAATACGACCAGAGCGTGGCCGCGCTGACGATTCTGGCGCGCATCCTCTGGCTGCAAGGTTTTGCCGAGAAAGCCCGGCGTACCGCCAACCTGGCGCTGCAGATCGCCTTGCAGATCAACCACGGCATTTCGATCTGCTACACCTTGGCGCTGAGCGGTTGCGTGATCGCCCACTACACCGGCGATCATCAAACTGCCCGGGAAAGGCTCGAGCTGTTGAAACAGCAGGCCAAGAAGCATTCGGTGATGCTGTTCCATGACTGGGCCTGTCATTACGACAGCGTATTCAATGACCAGCCCCTGGAGACGAGCCCGACAAACGGGCTGATCCAGGACATCGCCGTCACCCTGCGCCCTGGCGTTGTCAGCCCGGCGCAACTGGAACGGGCCCGCAGCGGCGCCGCGGGCTGGTGTTCGGCGGAGCTCCTGCGAGCCGGCGCCGAAACCTGGCTGGCGCGGAACGAGCCCTCCTTGGAAGGCCCCGCCGAAACGCAACTGCTGGCCGCCCTGGCCGTCGCCCGTCAGCATCATGCCCTGGCCTGGGAACTGCGCAGCGCCACGTCCCTGGCCCGCTTGTGGCAGCGCCGCGGGCAAGTCCAAGCCGCGCAGGAACTGCTCGAGCCGGTTTACCGACGCTTCAGCGAGGGGTTCAACACCCCCGACCTATTGGAAGCCGGCGCGCTGCTCCAGGGGTTGACTCGCCGGTTGGGGCCTTGAATGGCCCGAGCCCCAAGCGCCTTGCAGCACATAACGCCGATGAAACACGGGCCACTGACCACTGCGCCGCAATTTGTCCAGGGCGTAGGCGCGAGTGGTGTGCAGCAGTCGAAAACGTACTCCGTCGGCCAGCGGCTCGACCATCAGCAATGACACGCTCGCCAGCCGCAATAGCAACGAGGGCAATTGCCCGACACTCAGTTCAGCGCAACTGATCACTGCCAGCGCCGCCCTGAGCGTAAACGGCCCCTCGAACACCGCCAGGCGCTGGAACACGGTTTGTTCGTCAGCACTCAAACGCTCGACACTCGAATCCAGCACGGCCTCCAGGCTTCGATGCCGGGCCACCGCCGTACGTCGCCCGTGGCTCAAGACTGACAAGCCGTAATCCAATTGTTCGAGGACCCCCGCCAGCCCCAAGGCATCGACCTGGGCCGCCGCCAGTTCCAGCGCCAGCGGCAAGCCGTCCAGGCGCTGGCAGATCTGGGCCAGGATCACCCCGTCGCGGCCAACGGGCTGGAAACCCTGTTGCCGGGCGCCCACTCGCTCGATCAGCAACTGCACCGCCGGGCACGCCACGATCTGGTGCTCGGGTTCCAGGGGCGATGCCACAGCCAGGCCCGGCAGCGGCACGATTTTTTCGCCCGGCAGGGCCAGGGGCTCGCGACTGCTGCACAACAGCGACACCCCGGGCGCTGCCGTAGCCAATGCCTGGGCCAATTCCCGACAGGCATCGAGCACGTGCTCGCAACCGTCGAGCACCAGCAACATGCGACAGGACTCAAGGCCCCTGCCCAAAGAACCGGGCGCCAGGCCCAGCGTGCCGGCCACCCGCGCCATCACCTGTGAAGAGTCACTGACGTCCGCCAAGTCAACGAACCAGGCCCCGTCGTCAAAGTGCTCAAGCAGCAGCTCCGCCACCCGCAACACCACGGTGGTCTTGCCGACCCCACCCGGGCCGCTCACGGTGGTCAGGGTTTGACGGGGCACTTGCGCCAGCAGTCGTCCCAGGACTCTGTCGCGGCCGATCACCGGGCTCAAGCGCGTGGGCAGGTTGTGTCGCTCGGCCATGGGACTCAAAGGCGACTCAACGCCTTCTTGCACCGCCAGGGGCATCGCCAGGCAATAGCCTTGTCGCGGATGGTTGAGGATATAGCGAGCGCCATCCCGCCCGTCGCCGAAGGCCCGCCGCAGCGCCGCGATGTGCACCCGCAGGTTGATGGCTTCCACGACGCTGTCAGGCCAGACGTGGGCGATGAGGGTTTGCTTGCTGACGTAGTGGCCGGCGTGCTCCACCAGTACCTGCAGAACATCCAGGGCCCGGCCACCCAGCGCGAGGGGCTGGCCGTCACGGGTGACCAGCCGTTGCTGCCGGTAGAAGGCGAACGGACCGAAGCCCACCGCCGGCTCGCTATCGGGTTTGACGAAACTGTTCATGGGCGATCCAGCGCCGGATAACCGGGGCGGGCGTCAGCGTGCGGATGACCGAACACGTCTGCCCCGGGCTCCTGCGCATCCTTTCCAAAGGGTTCGCCGTTATCTTGGCAGGCGCAGGCCTCAGGACAATGCTGGCACTGGGAGCGTCACGGACATCACGGTGCCCTGGACGGACACCGACGCCTCAACTGAACTGCTGACGATATTGCACCGGGGTCAGGCCGAGCTTTTCACCGAACAAAAAGCGCATGTGCCGCACACTGCCGAAGCCACTGCGAAACGCCACGGTCTTGAGCGGCAGGTCAGTGGTTTCCAGCAGCTGACGCGCCCGGTCGATGCGCGCACCCTGCAGGAACTCCATGGGCGTCATCTTCACTTCACGGGCAAAGACCCGGGCGAAATGCCGCGCGCTCATGGAAGCCAAGGCGGCCATGCGCTCAATGGTGAAGGGTTCTTCCAGATGCTCCATCACATGATTCTGCACCCGGGTAATGGCCGACTCCTGCGTCGACACCGCCGCCACCGAGGGGCTGAACTGTGCCTGGCCGCCCTGGCGCTTCATCACCACCAGCAACACCTTGGCCACGTCCAACGCGACTTTGCGGCCGTGGTCCTGGGCCACGATGGACAGGGCCAGGTCGATCCCGGCGGTGACACCGCCCGAGGTGATCAGGCGGCGGTCCTGCAGGAAGATCTTGTCGGTTTCCACCAGGGCCTTGGGGAAACGTTGTATCAGGCGTTCGGTGTAATGCCAGTGGGTCGTGACGTGATAACCGTCGAGCAAGCCCGCCTCACCGAGCACGAAGGCACCGGTGCAGATGGAGCCGTAGCGCGTAGCCCGTTGCGCCGCGGCCCGCAGCCAGGTGTGCAGCCCCGGATGCCGGTCGTTATAGGCCCCCGGCCCACCCGGCACCAGCAACACGTCATAGGCTGCCCATGCCTGGTCGATATGGATATCGGCCTGCACCGCCACGCCGTTGGACGCTCGCAACGGCCCGCGCTCGGTACCCAGGGTCAGCAGTTGATAACGCAGGTCCCCTTCGAGGTAACGATTGGCGATGGAAAACACTTCCAGAGGCCCGGCCATGTCGAGCAGCAAAAAATCCGGGAACAGCACCATTGCAACGGTTTTCATTAAAAAGACGCCAAAAAAATCCAGAAACCATAAATGCCCCCCGGTGGGAGCGAGCTTGCTCGCGATAGCGTCAAATCAGTTGGAGTCGATGTCACTGACACACCGCTATCGCGAGCAAGCTCGCTCCCACAGGGTTTATCGTCAGCATTATGGCGAAGCCAGGCATCCGCCGGTAGGCATTCTCGATTGTCCACTCCAAGTAGACAGTCTTTCGTTTTCCACCTGCTTATTGAACTTCAGGATAACCATTAACCTTCTTCTGAACCCGGCGAACGGCCCCAGCCGCCGCCCATAGACATCAGGAGAATCATCATGCTGACCCTTCGCAAAGCTTCGGACCGCGGCATTGCCCGCCACGGCTGGCTGACCTCGTTCCACACCTTCTCGTTCGCCAGCTACCGCAACCTCAACGAACAGGGCTTCTCCGATCTGCTGGTCATCAACGACGACCGGGTCGCCGCGGCCAAGGGTTTCGGCCAGCATCCCCACCGGGACATGGAGATCTTTTCCTACGTGCTTGAAGGGGCGCTGGAACACAAGGACACCCTGGGCACGGGCTCGGTCATTCGCCCCGGTGACGTGCAGTTGATGAGCGCCGGCAGCGGCGTGGCCCACAGCGAGTTCAACCACAGTGCGGACGAGCCGGTGCACTTCCTGCAGATCTGGATCGTGCCCAACGTCAGTGGCGCCACGCCACGCTACCAACAGGAGCATTTCAGCAGCGAGCAGAAACGCGGTCGCCTGCAATTGATCATCTCCCCGGACGGCGCCGACGGCTCGCTCCAGGTGCGCCAGGATGCACGGGTCTACGCCGGGCTGTTCGATGGTGAGCAAAGCGCCACCTTGACCCTGGCCGCGGATCGCTATGCCTACGTGCACGTGGCCCGAGGCGCTGTCGAGCTCAACGGCGTGCAGTTACAGGAAGGTGATGGTGTGCGGGTGCGCGAGGAGCAGGTCCTGACCTTGAGTCACGGCCAGGATGCCGAGGTGCTCGTGTTCGATCTGCGGGCGCAGGAACTGCCACAGATGCCATGAAACACCCTTTAGGTCCTGTGGGAGAAATTGTCACCGAGGCTATGAAGCATCCATTGTGGGAGCGAGCTTGCTCGCGATGACGGAGTGTCAGCTACATGAGTATCGGCTGACCTGGCGCCATCGCGAGCAAGCTCGCTCCCACAGGGTCTACAGGGTGTTTCGCAATGGAGCCTCCACATCCCCCGACGCCTCACTCATTCTGCAGCGCAAACACCTCGACAATCTCATCGATCACCGCCCGCACCCGTGCCGTATGGCGCAGGTCCGCGTGGGTGACCAGCCAGACCTCGTAAGGCAGTGCACGCGTGCGCTCCGGCCAGATCCTCAGCAACCCGTCACGCGCCCCCATGTACAGCGGAATCTCCCCGACACCGATGCCCGCGGCAATCGACCGACGCACCAACAGGCTCGAACTCAGGCTGGCCACGATCCGTCCGCGATTGATCGGCTCCGAGACCAGGGTGAAATCCTTGCTGCCCTGCCAGTACGGCTGATAAACCACCAAGTCATGTCCCTCGAACTCGCTGCCGGGCGACGGTACGCCACGGGCATCGACATAGGCTTGGGCCGCAAACAATCCTACCGGCCAACGGGCGATTCGCCGAGCGATCAGGTCAGGGTTGTCGGGCCGGGTGTTGCGCACGGCGATGTCCGCTTCGCGCTTGACCAGGCTGAGGATCTGCGTGGACGCATCCAGTTGCACGCGCACATCGGGATGGCGCCCATGCAGGCTGGCAATGGCCGGAATCAAGAAGTCGATGGCCAATGAGTCGGTGGTGGCGACCCGGACATTGCCGATCAGGCGATCATCCAGGCCCTGTATCCGGCGCTCCAGCTCCAGCGCCGAATGCTCCATCTTCTCCACCGCCTTGAGCGCCGCCTCGCCGACGGCCGTCAGTGCGTAACCGTCTGAGGTACGCAGGAACAACGCGGCATCCAAGGACTTCTCCAACGCCGTAACGCGCCGCCCCACAGTCGCCTGATCCACCCCCAACACCCGCGCGGCACCGCGCAAGGTCGACGCTCGGCAGACGGCCAGAAACACCCGTGCATCATCCCAATTCATTCGCCCTCCTACGATGCATATATGCATCACTCTGACGCTAAATCGCTGCACAAACGCAGCGAAGATAGCCGATATGCTGGACGCTATAAACCTTTCACAGGATCGCTGTCATGCCCTCCTCATCCGCTGCGCTCGAATCACCTCCTACAAACATCTGGCTGCCCATTTTCGCCGGCCTCTGTGCCAGCCTCGTCAGCATCGGCCTGGCGCGTTTCGCCTATACGCCACTGATCCCGGCATTGATCGAGGCCCGTTGGTTTTCTGCCAACGACGTGGTCTACCTGGGGGCGGCGAACCTGGTCGGTTACCTGATCGGCGCCCTGCTCGGCCGTCCCATGGCCCACCGACTGACCAACCGGAACGCGTTGCGGCTGATGATGCTCGTCGTGACCGGCGCATTTTTCGCCTGTGCCTTCCCGGTGTCGGTGACCTGGTATTTCGCCTGGCGGCTACTGTCGGGGATCGCCGGCGGCGCGATCATGGTGCTGGTGGCGGCGACTGTATTGCCCCATGTACCGGCGGCACGCAAAGGCTTGGCCAGTGGCGCGATTTTCCTTGGCATCGGCCTTGGCATCGCCGGCTCAGGCACGATTGTGCCGCCGCTGTTGAGCCTGGGCTTGCCGGCCACTTGGCTGGGGCTTGGCGCCCTGTCGCTGGCATTGACCGGGTTGAGCTGGTTTGGCTGGCCCCGGGACACGGTGCAGATAACAGCCAGCGCTGCGCCCGACGAGCCCATGCCTCCTGCGGTTTTCCAATTGTTCGCCCAGTATGCGTTCATGGCCGCGGGGCTCGTGCCTGCGATGGTCTTTTTGGTCGACTACGTGGCGCGCGGCCTCGGGGCCGGGGCACATGTCGGGGCAATGGTCTGGGTAATGTATGGCCTCGGGGCGATTATCGGACCGGTGAGCTATGGTTTTCTCGCCGATCACCTTGGCGCGCGCAAGAGCATTCGACTGGTCCTGGCCGTGCAAGCGATTGCTCTCGGCTTGCTGGCGGTTTCACACACCTTCATGGCACTGGCGCTGCTCGCCGTGATCATCGGTTCGTTTCCGCCGGGCATCGTGCCCTTGGCCCTGGCCCGAGTGCACGAACTGGTTCCTGACCCTCATCGCCAACAACTGGCCTGGAGCCGGGCCACTGTTTCGTTCGCCACCTTCCAGGCGCTGGCCGGATTTGCCTACTCGGCCCTGTTCAATGCCAGTGGCGGACACCACGGATTGCTTTTCCTGATCTCCGCCGGGGCGATTCTTTTTGCGTTGATGCTCGATTTCCCTTTCGGGACAGAAAAAAGCTCGAAAGTCCTGAAACCGTGATTACCGACGCAGCTCAGACGAAAAACTTCTAAAAAAAGTCAGGCGATTGGACGAATTCAGGCTTTGATCTAATGGAGCTGCGGTGCGTCTCGGACAGGTCCCAATGCCCAGCTGAAATGCGCTTTGTCTGTTGCCACGAGCCAGAGGGATCTATAAAGTTCCCGAAAGGTTTTCGTTTCTGACCGGCGGTCATCGCGACTGCCCGAAGTCAATTGACCCAATGCATGAGTCTCGGCAAAATGATTTCACTTTGCCATTGTTATTCCTGACTTGCTTATTCACGGAAGAAAGCATGAAAACCGTCATATCCCTCGCTTTAATCTCGATTGCGTGCAGTGCGGTCGCGGAAGTTCAGAACATCAAATACCTTTACGATGATTCGGATGCCGTGTACTCCATCGTGTCGTTTATCGACAGCGGCTCAGCCATCCAGGCCACCGTACAGAGATCGGGGGCTTACTTCACCAACTACACAAAACTCGAACTCGACTGCGCCAGCCGCAATGTACGGCACATGGGGATGTACAACAGCCTCGCAGTGCTGGAAAAAGCCCAGTTCGACCAAATGCAAGGGCGAATCATCGACGGCTCGATAGCCGACGAAGTAGGCAAGGTGCTGTGCAAGGAGACGACTTTGACCGCATCACAAGCCGCTCCGCAAACCGAAGACCTGCCCACCGAAACACAAACCGACGATAACAGCTGATTTGTGTCCGTGATGCGGGAGCTTGCTCCCGCTGAGCAGCGTAGCCCTCCCGCCCCAAAAACTCACTTCCCGCTCCGGCAGCGTCTTCAGCGCAAGGCTTGCTTGCGCTCCGATTTCGAACGGTAACTGCCAGGCGGCACACCAAAGAAATCCCGGAAACGACGCTGGAAGTGCGGGGAACTGACAAAGCCTGTCGCCACGGCGATTTCGGTCACGGACCGATTGGTTTGCTGGATGAGTTGGCGCGCACGCGTCAGGCGCAGCTCCAGGTAATAGCGCGTTGGGGTCGCGCCGAGAAAACTGCAGAACCGTCGCTCCAACTGGCGCTTGGAAATCTTCACGCACGCCGCCAGCTCATCGATGGTCAAGGGCTCCTCTACGTTCTGCCACATCAGTTCCAACGCCAACTTGAGGCTTTCCGGCAGCGTCGGGTCGGTCTCGACGAAAACCGGTGGCAAGTCCGTCGCATCGTCGCCCGACTCATCACAACGCAGAATTTCCTCGATGGCCCCCACCAGCGCCGCTCCGCCCGTCTGGCGAATCAATTGGAGCATCATGCGCAGCGAACTGTTGGCGCCCGCGCAACTGACCCGCTCCCGATCCACCACATAGGCCCGGCTGGACACCTTCACATGGGGGAACACCTCCACCATCATGGCGCGACTTTCCGGGTGGACAGCGCATTCGAAACCATCCAACAGATTGGCATCGGCAACGAAGAAGACACCGTTCCACAACCCGCCCAGGATCGCCCCGGACGCCGCATTGGCGCGCAGCTTGCGGCGCAGCAAGGGATGACCTTGCAACTTCACGCGAAAGCCCCCGGCGACAATCAGCACGTCCTGGTTTTCCGGCATCTGCGCCAGTTCGACGTCCGTCGAGATGACAATGCCCAGGTCGCTCGTCACCTGCCCACCTGAAACCCCCACCGTCAGCACCTCGTAGAGGGGCATGTCGCTCATCAGGTTGGCGGTCACCAGCGCGTCCACCGCACCGGTGAAGGACATCATCGAGAAGTTGTCCATCAATACAAACGCGACGCGGATCGGCGCCTCGCTGGCGGACGCCGCTCCGAGCGGTCGATAAGCCATGTTCTTGTTTTTGAGTACGCTCTCGAATGCGCTTGGCATAGGGCCTCGTTAATACATTAAAGACAATGAGGATTGGCTGCACGTGGGTGCCCGAGCCGCAGAGCGAAGGCGCGGGGCAAACCACGCTATCTTCCAGACTAGTCAAGCCGCCTGCAATCGCGCCTACGCCCTCTACTGATCGTCCCGCGCCAAAATGGCAAGCCTCAAGTGCCTACGACTTTGGTCGATACAGTGGCAGTAGGCATAGGCGCTTTTCCCTTCCAGAGACTCGCAAGGCCAAACACTGCTGTTTCCGCCGTTCCAACACTTAAAATATTCCGCGGGAGAAGTCATGAATATCAAACAGAAGCTGACATGGGCGTTCGCGGCCATCGCCTGCCTCCCGGTTATCCTGGTAGCGGTGCTTGTCGTAATGAACCTGCGCGACG
The DNA here is from genome assembly GCF_017351395.1 of Pseudomonas sp. FW305-28. NCBI lineage: Bacteria > Pseudomonadati > Pseudomonadota > Gammaproteobacteria > Pseudomonadales > Pseudomonadaceae > Pseudomonas > Pseudomonas sp. FW305-28. The sequence goes on along the minus strand of NZ_JACNDD010000168.1, from coordinate 2,387 downwards.
CCGCAAAGGCCAACTTCCTGGACAGCAGCGGCCGTGAAATCCGCCAGATCGACAACGGCATGAAGCAGTTCTTCGATGGCATCAGCCAGAACGTCGAATACATCGCCAAGGATCCACGGATCATCGCTGCCAAGGGGTTGAAAAACTACTCCCTGGCCGATGCCGCACAAACACCGCTCCCCGAGATCAACCAACAGCTCCTGGAAATATTCGACCGATTCGCCAAGAGCCATCCGACCACCGCCTATCTGTCCGTGGGCCTGAGCGACGGTGGCTACGCCAGCTGGCCTGACGATCCGAAGATGACCAACTATGACCCGCGCGTGCGCCCCTGGTACAAGGCTGCCATCGCCGCACCGGGTACGACCGTGCGCACGGACGCCTATTACTGGGCGCCGGACGATGTGTCGCTGATCGGCACCGTACACACGGTCGCCGACGCCAGCGGCAACGTCGTGGGCGTGGTCGGCCTGGACGTGTCGCTCAAGCAGCTCACCGAACTGGTCAAGAACATCAAGCTGGGCGACAGCGGCTACCTGATGCTGGTGGAAGCCAACGGCAACGTCCTGGTGGACGCCGCCGATGCCAAGCACAACTTCAAGCCGCTGGCCGACCTTGGCCCCAACTATGCCGAGCTGGCCAAAAGCAGCGATGGCGTGACCCAGATCGAGATCGACGGCGTGCCCTACATGGCCAACGTGGTCAGTTCCAAAGGGCTGGGCTGGCGCTTCATCGGCCTGATCAAACGCGATGAAGTGATGGCCGAGGCTTCGAGCCTGACTTGGCTGATCGCCGCCATTGCTGCCGCGCTGGCCGTGGTCTTCGCCGTGGTGGGCGCCAGTTTCGCCAGCGTCATCGTGCGGCCGATTCGCGGCGTTGCCAATGGCCTGCAGGAAATCGCCGAAGGTGAAGGTGACCTCACCCGCAAACTCTCGGTGCAAGGCAAGGACGAAACGGCCACCCTGGCGGGCTGGTTCAACCAGTTCCTGGGCATGATCGCGCAACTGATGCAACGCATCGGCAGCGCCTCTTCCGACCTGCAAACCGCCGCGGCCGATACCAGCCACGTGGCCCAGAACATGAACGATGCCGCCGGGCGCCAGCGCCAGGCCGTGGAATTGGTGAGCACCGCGTTCAACGAAATGGTTGCCACCGCCAACGAAGTGGCCCGTTCTTGCAGCCAGGCCGCCTCCAGTGCGGACGAAGGCTACCGCGATGTGCACGACGGCCAGCATCACATCGGCGAAGCCACCGGCAGCGTGTTGAAACTGAGCGAAGACCTGCAACAATCGACCCAGACCATGCAGGCGTTGGAGCAAGACAGCAAGAACATCAACACCATCCTCGACACCATTCGCTCGATTGCCGAACAGACCAACCTGTTGGCCCTCAACGCCGCGATCGAAGCCGCACGGGCCGGCGATCAAGGTCGTGGGTTCGCCGTGGTGGCCGACGAAGTGCGGGCCCTGGCACGCCGCACCGCCGACTCCACCGGCGAGATCGACAGCCTGCTGGGCAACCTCGCACGGCGCACCCAGGAAGTCACCCAGCAGATGCAAAGCAGCCTGCAGGTGTCCCACACCAGCGTCGAGCGCATTCAGCAGGCCCGTGACAGCTTCGACAAGATCCGCAATTCGGTGGACTCGATTCGCGACCAGAACACCCAGATCGCCACGGCGGCAGAGGAACAGCACCAGGTGGCCGAAGACATCAACCGGCACATCGCGCAGATTCATGCCGATGCCCAGTTGGTCGAGGAATTCGCTCACTCGGCACAGACCGGCTCGGGGCGTTTGACGGATATTTCCGGGCAGCTCAAGGGCTTGGTTGGGCGCTTCAAGTTCTAGCGTGTTCGAGGTGGCGAGCCAGGGACGGCTCGCCGCTCAGGGTGATACAAACGAAAAGCCGCGATTGGCCGCACTGCGCTCATACTCCAGAAGACACGCATAGTCAGCCTCACTGGCCGGCAGCACTTCCCTGATCGCCAGGTCACGGGAAATCTCGGGAAGCTGGCTCAAGGCTTCGTTCATTGCGCGCCTGATAGCGTCTGCTTGCGTCGCCGTTCGACGAATCGACGTGATGTAAGGCAGGCAGGGACTGCGCACACTTCGCACCAGGATCCTGAGGCCTTCGATCTCGTCACTGTTATCTCTCGCCAGATAGTCGTAGGTGACGCTGTCGATAGAAGCCAAATCACCGTCGTGTTTTTTCAACCTTCGAATGCTCTCCCTGTGGGATCCGGTGAAGGTCAGTTTCGAGAAAAAACCACGGTCGCTGATCCCAGCCAACGTGTGGCGCAATAAATTCATTCCCGAGTTGGAATCCCGGGCGTTGATCAGACCATGGCTGCCCTGCAAACCCGCCAGATCGGTGACGGCCGAATCAGC
>NZ_JACNDD010000167.1:0-13674 GCF_017351395.1 Pseudomonas sp. FW305-28 | reverse complement strand
AGCTCATGAACGCTGCTTCGCCGGGTCAGCCGCGGCCAACGTGCTATCGGCCAGGCTGTCCGGGGTGCAGCGCAGGTCGCCGATCATCAACACGTCGCCTTCCTCGCTGGCGGTTTCCGGGTCGAGGCGGAAGCGGCAGAACAACTCGTTGCCGTAGCGCACTTCCAGGGTCGGGGACGCGGCATTCATCTCCATGGAGAAGAACCCGTCCACCTCGCTGACGCCGCGGCTGGCGTGGTTGATCACGTGATGGCCCTTGAGCGGCTGGCCCTGTTCGTCCAGCAGGCGGCCGAGCACGGTCACGGTTTTCATCACGCTGACCTTGCGGTAGTCCACACCGCCCTTGTTCAGGTGATAGCGGGTGCGTGTGGGCTCGATGCTCGCCGCTGGCGGATGGACGCCCTCGAAGTCGAAGGTGACCATGCTGTTTTTATAAGCGGTGATCGGCACGAAGTTACGTCCCGGGTGCAACGTGGTGCTGCCGCCAGTCAGGTCGTCGGCGCGCAGGACGATGTTGTCCAGGTCGGTCTCAACGTCGACGATCATCCCTGCGCCGCGACCTTGCGGCACCCCGGTGAAGGTGGCTTTCTGGCCGCCCACGGCGACCGTGCTGCTGAGGTTCAGGCCGCCAGTAAGGTTGTCGTTGTAGGACGAGCGCTGGATGAAACCATCGCCGTAGAGCGAGTCGGTACTGAAGCTGGCGAGGCCGGACAGGCCCACGCCATAGGTATCGGCCAGCGCCGTGGCGGAAACGCTTTGCAACACGTGGTCCTGGAGGTCGCGACGATAGGTCAGCGAGGCATTGTTGTCCCGGTCGCCCTCGCGGGAGGTGCGGGTGCCAATGCTGCCCGACCAGTATTCGCCCGGGCCGCCCAAGGCCACGCTGAGGCTCAGGTCCACGCCGCGATTACGCCGGTCGTTGGTGCTCGAAGAGCCAGGACGGTCGAACACCGACAACCGCCAGTTGGCATCGCTGCCACGCAGCTTGCCGCGCTGGGTCCAGCCCAGGTCCAGGCCCGTGCCCTGGACATTGCCTTCGCTGTAGGCCAGCCGCCCGTTGATGGAGGTCTTGTTGCTCAAGCGATGATTGACCGACAGCGACGAGTTGCTGGTGTGGCCGACGTACACGTCGCGCTGGCGGATACGGGTGCCATCCGGCAGGGTCTCGTAGGTGTTGCGGGTATCCAGCCAGCTGCGGTTGTGGCTGGCCACGACGCTGCCACTGCCATAGCTGTACATGCCCTGCAAGTCCATGCCATTGCCGTACTGTTCGGTCTGGTAGACATTGGCGTACAGGCTGGTACTGCTGGCCAGCGTCCAGTCCACCGAAGTGCCCACTTGCAGTTTGTCCTGCACCTGGCGCATGGAGCCCCCCAGGATCACCCGTGGGTGCAGCAGGTAATTGACGCCGAGGCCCGCCGTGGTGAAACCCGAGGGCTGGTCGTCCCAGTTGCTCCACAACCGGGTTTCGCGCCCGGCGAACAGGTTGTAGCGCCAGCGATCTTCCGTGCTGCTCCAATTGCTGGGTTTGTAGACCAGTTCCTGGCTGGTGGCGGTGGTTTGCCCGTCCTCGATCAGTCGAACTTCCACCTCGTAGATACCGCCAGGCAATGGCCGGGTGTCCAGGCTCTGCAAGCCGGCGCTGACGGCCTGGGTGTTGATCAACAGGCCGCTGCGATAAATCTCCACCGACGCCTGGCGGCTGGCGGTGACATAAATGGGGTAGACACTGGGCTTGGGATTGTCGACGACCAGGCTGTCGGAACTGCCGAACATAACCCCCAGCGCAGTGTCCGGGTTGGCGCCGAACGAACGGATCTGACGGTTCAGGCCATCGGAGCTGGGCGTGAAATAACCCAGGCGGAAAAATTGTCCTTCCAACTCTCGTTGGGTATAGAGCTCGTGGACGGCGTGGTAAATCTTGTCGTCCGGCCCGCCAAGACGCGAGAGCTGAAGGTCCAGGGACTGGCTCCAGTTGCCCACGCTGGAACTGGCGTTGAGGCCATAGCGCCCCCCCGTGTCCTGTTCCTGGCCACCATTGAGATTGAGTTGGTTATTGAAGATAAGACCGAAGCTGCCCTCTTTGGGCTGGTCGTAAAAACGCCGGGGCTCGGTCGAGCGCTCGACATCTTGGGTCAGGATCGACACCAATGAATTCTCGAGACTGTAATGCACGGCCAGCAACCCCGCCGAACAATTGGTTTCACAGGCGCCGAGCGTGATGCCCTGCTTGAGGCGTTGTTCCCATTGCTCGCGTTCGACAGCCTTGATCGAACTCTCCTGGGTTTCGGTGAACTCGAGCAGGGTAATACGATCATCTCGCGTCAAGACCACCATGGCCTCACCGAGATACTGTTGATTGAGTTCAATACGAACCGCGAGCGGCACATCGAAGAAGTGGGCTTCAAACTCCGCCGGTAACCCCTTGGCCTGGGACAGCAGGCTCGTGGGTGTCGTACCGGGTGCAGTTGGCGCGGCCAATGCATTGGCGCACAACAATAGCGCGAGCGCACCTGCGATGGGTGTCATCGAAAACATCAACGGGACTCTCATTATCAGCGAGCTATCAAGGCATTCCAGGTACAGGCCTGCCGGCTGGGGAGCGCCGGCAGGCCTGTCGCGCGGCCCGGGAAGAGGTGGAACTCACCGGGCGGCAGAGGGCATTACGGGCGCGGCACGGCGTCGAAGATGACGGTCATGTCAGCGGTGTATACGCCGTTCTGAGTAGCCAGAGGCTTGGCCGGGCTAATGGTCATCTCAGCCTGGGTGCCCGGTGTGGAGGTCGCGTCGTCCACCACTTCCTGGGGGATGGCGGTCAGGGTGACACCGTTGAAAGCGGTGGTCAGGGCGATGGCATCGCTGCCGTTGAACAGCGAAGCCGGGCCGTTTTCGATGTAGGCGTTGACCGAACCTTCGGTGTTCTTCACGTCGTAGGTCTGACGCAGCGACGTCAGGGTGCCGCTGACGGTGTTGTAGTTCATGGTTTCATTCTTACCCCAGTTCGGGTCACGTGGCTGCACGTGGAACTGCTGGGTCGGAATGTTCGCCGTGATGTGGATGGAGGAACGCGCATCATCCAGAGCGAACGCCAGCGAAGAACTCAGGGCCGCGGCGGTCAGGGAAGCTGCGGTTACGATTTTCATGAGCATTGTTAACACCTGTTCATAGCAATAAAGAGGGAAGGGCTGAAGTTGCAGGCCAAATACAGCTTGGCGTGCCCCTTTCAACGCCGGTGCATGATCGTCGCTCTTTAATTAAAAATAAGCAGGAAAGTTCGCATAGGCTTGTAGTAAAGCGAACATACAACACAGAGAAAAATACGCAATTTTCGATAAAACGTAACTTTTAATGTAAGAGCATTCCCACATTCCCACTAGTTACGGTTAATACTTCCTGATACCCATCCAGTTTCGTCCCGCAAACTTAAGGGATTCAGGTAAGGTCATACTTCACCTCTTGTAGGACACAACTAAGATATATCTTCATTTCAAGATGTATCTATATAAGCGAAGATATATCTGAAGTCAAAGATATATCTCGGTTCTATTTATGCGCAACAGAGAGCAAACACATGACAGTCCTTTATTCCCCTTCCTCTCATGAACAGGGTCGTCAGGATGGCTTCGAACGACGCCCGTCCGGTCGCGATCGCGGCAGTCGCGGCCCACGGGTTTTCGCCGCTGGCGACTTGAAATTGCTGTTGCTGGCCCTGATTGCCGAGAAACCTTGCCACGGCTACGAGCTGATCCGGCAGATCGAGTCCATGTTCGACGGTGCCTACAGCCCCAGCCCCGGCGTGATCTACCCGACCCTGACCCACCTTGAAATGGGTAAGATGATCAGCGGCGACGCCGAGGGTGGAAAAAAATGTTACAGCGCGACCGATGCCGGACGTCTATTCCTTCAAGACCAGGCCGAAGCGCTGGACGGCGTGCGGATGCGCATCGAAACCAGCAAGCGCACCCTGCGTGACCAGGATCGGCCTGCCGAGATCCACGAAGCGGTGGGTCACCTGCGTGATGCGCTACAGATGCATCAAGGCCGCTGGAGCCCGGAAGAAATCCTGCGGGTAAGCGGCCTGCTCAACGACACCGTCAAAGCCATCGTCGACGGCCCTGCCCGTCCCTCAGTTTCGGAGTCAAGCAATGACTGAACACGATCCAAACACCGTTCACCGCGTCAGCCACGAGATCAAGCGTCGCCGCCTGCAAGTGTTGCGGGTGGTGGACCTGACCCCACGCATGCGCCGCATCACCCTCGGCGGGCCGGAACTGGCCGGGTTCGCCAGCCTGGGCACGGATGACCATGTGAAATTGCTGTTCCCGCAGAACGCCGAGGAACAGGCCGCCCTGGATAACTTCAACCCCAGCGCGGGCAAGGCCCAGGGCCCGATGCCCGAGATGCGCGACTACACGCCACGGCGCTATGACCTGGACACCTTGGAGCTGGACATCGATTTCGTGCTCCACGGCGACGGCCCGGCCTCGACCTGGGCGGCCCAGGCCGCCCCCGGGCAATACCTGAACATCGCCGGGCCCCGGGGCTCGATGATCGTGCCGGACATCTTTGACAGCTACCTGCTGGTCGGCGACGAAACCGCCCTGCCCGCCATCGCCCGCCGCCTCGAAGGCCTGGCGCCGAACCGAAGGGCCCTGGTGGTGGTTGAAGTGGAAAACGGCGCCGAACAGCAGATCCTCCAGAGCCCGGCGCAGGTCCAGGTGATCTGGGTATTGCGCGAAGGCCGCCAGGACAACCTGCTGCGAACCGTGCAACAGCTGGAAATGCCCGGCGGCAAGCTGTACGCCTGGGTCGCGACCGAGAGCAAGGTGTCGCGGCAGATTCGCAAGGTGTTGCTGGAGGAGAAAGGGTTGGATCAGGATTTGGTCAAGGCCGTAGGGTATTGGAAGGCGGAGGGTAGTGAGGAAGATTGAGAGACTGGCGGCGGCTGAACTACCCTGTCCACTGGACACACAGCCCCCTGTGGCGAGGGAGCTTGCTCCCGCTGGGGCGCGAAGCGGCCCCAAAACCTGACAACCCGGTGTATCAGGAAAATTGAGTTGGCTGCATTGGGGCTGCTGCGCAGCCCAGCGGGAGCAAGCTCCCTCGCCACGGGGATATCGCTGTTCTTAATGATTCACAAGACATTTCACCAGGTATCCCATGCTCTTCCTCCTCGCCTATATCGCCAGCGTCGTGCTGATCAACTTCGCGTTTTCCGCCGCGCCGCACCTGGACATCATCTGGTCGGCCTGGGGCGGGCTGGTGTTCATCCTGCGGGACATGGTGCAGACGCGTTTCGGTCATGGCGCCATCGTGGCGATGCTGGTGGCGCTGGTGTTGTCCTACGTCACTTCGGACCCGACCATCGCCCTGGCCAGCGCCACGGCATTCGCCGTGTCCGAGTGCATCGACTGGCTGGTGTTCACGATTACCAAGCGCCCGCTCCATGATCGGCTGTGGATCAGTTCGGCCCTGAGCATTCCCCTCGACACCTTCATTTTCTTCGGCCTGATCGATGCCCTGACGCCAGGCGTGGTGATCACCGCCCTGGCCTCGAAATTCGCCGGGGTCACGGTCGTCTGGCTGATCATGGCCTGGCGTTTGCGCAAGCAAACCGTCGCCACCTGAAGCCAAACCCCGCTGTTCATGTAAAATGCCGCGCTTTCTCCCCATGGGAAGCTCGCCCGGCGCGCGCCCCCCGATGATCCGCTCCTGTTTGAGGACCTTCAGATGACCCGTATCGGAACCCCATTGTCGCCCACCGCGACCCGCGTTTTGTTGTGTGGCAGCGGTGAGCTGGGCAAGGAAGTGGTAATCGAGCTGCAGCGCCTGGGCGTCGAGGTGATTGCCGTGGATCGCTACGCCAACGCGCCGGCCATGCAAGTGGCCCACCGCAGCCATGTGATCAACATGCTCGACGGCGCCGCCCTGCGTGCGGTGATCGAGGCCGAGAAACCGCACTTCATCGTGCCGGAAATCGAAGCCATCGCCACCGCCACCCTGGTGGAACTGGAAGCCGAAGGCTTCACCGTGATCCCCACCGCCCGCGCCGCGCAGTTGACCATGAACCGTGAAGGCATCCGGCGCCTGGCCGCCGAAGAGCTGGGCCTGCCGACGTCGCCGTATTTCTTCGCCGACACCGTCGAAGACTACCGCAAGGCTGTGGAAACCCTGGGCTTCCCCTGCGTGGTCAAGCCGGTGATGAGTTCCTCGGGCAAGGGCCAGAGCCTGTTGCGCAGCACCGATGACGTGCAGAAAGCCTGGGACTACGCCCAGGAAGGCGGCCGTGCCGGCAAGGGCCGGGTGATCATCGAAGGCTTTATCGATTTCGACTATGAAATCACCCTGCTCACTGTGCGTCATGTCGGCGGTACCACCTTCTGCGCGCCCGTCGGCCACCGTCAGGAAAAAGGCGACTATCAGGAATCCTGGCAGCCCCAGGCCATGAGCCCGGTGGCCCTGGCCGAATCCGAGCGCGTGGCCAAGGCCGTGACCGAGGCCCTGGGTGGTCGTGGCCTGTTTGGCGTCGAGCTGTTCATCAAGGGCGACCAGGTGTGGTTCAGCGAAGTCTCGCCACGCCCGCATGACACGGGTCTGGTGACGCTGATTTCCCAGGACCTGTCGCAGTTCGCCTTGCACGCCCGCGCCATTCTCGGCCTGCCAATCCCGCTGATCCGCCAGTTCGGCCCCTCGGCGTCGTCGGTGATCCTGGTGGAAGGCCAATCGACCCAGACCGCGTTCGCCAACCTGGGCGTGGCCCTGAGCGAACCGGACACCGCCCTGCGCCTGTTCGGCAAACCGGAAGTCAACGGCCAGCGCCGCCTGGGCGTGGCCCTGGCCCGCGACGAATCCATCGAAGCGGCCCGTGCCAAGGCGACCCGTGCCTCGCAAGCGGTGAAGATCGAACTGTAAGGCTTGCAGGAACAAGGCCTATGGGTGCAAGCCTGTGGGAGCAAAGCTTGCTCGCGATACAGGCGACTCGGTTTCAAAGACCGTGTTGTGTTCATCGCGGGCAAGCCTTGCTCCCACAGACCTTGCTCCCCACAGCAAGCTTTGCTCCCTACAGGCTGAACTACTCCCACAAGCTTTGCCACACCAAGCCTTTCTACATTGCTGGATAAATAAAAAGGCGACACCCGCAAGGGTGTCGCCTTTTTCATGGGCGCCGGTTTTGCTTAATCCGGCAGCTTGTAGGCAATCACATAATCACCCTGCTTGGTCCCCAGGGAGCCATGACCACCCGCAACGACCAGCACGTATTGCTTGCCGTCCTTGCCGGTGTAGGTCATCGGCGTGGTCTGGGCGCCGGCGGGCAGGCGGCCTTCCCACAGCTGCTTGCCGTTTTTCACGTCATAGGCTCGCAGGTACTGGTCCAGCGTACCGCTGAGGAATGCCAGGCCGCTGCCAGTGGTAAACGTACCCCCCAGGCTCGGAACCCCCATGCTCAACGGGATCGGGACCGGCGAGCTGTCGCGCACGGTGCCGTTCTTGTGTTTCCACAGGGTCTTGTTGTTGGTCAGGTCCACCGCCGCGACATAACCCCACGCCGGCGCCTGGCAAGGCAGGCCCATCGGCGAGAGCAGCGCTTCGAGGATCACGCCATACGGCGCGCCTTTGTTCGGCTGCACGCCTTCGGTTTCGCTCTTGCGACCCGGACCACCGGCCACTTCCGCCGCTGGCACCAACTTCGACTTGAACGCCATGTAGCTCGGGTTGACGAAGGCGATCTGGCGCACCGGGTCCACCGAAATGCCGCCCCAGTCGAATACGCCGAAGTTGCCCGGGTAGACGATCGAGCCTTGCAGCGACGGCGGGGTGAACATGCCGTCATAGCGCAGCGACTTGAAGTCGATCCGGCACAACATCTGGTCGAACGGGGTCACGCCCCACATGTCGCGTTCCTTGAGGACCGGCGGCACGAAGTTCAGGTCGGACATCGGTTGGGTCGGCGAGGTGTGGTCGCCCTCCACGGCGCCTTGCGGCACCGGAATTTCCTTGATCGGCACAATCGGCTGGCCATTGCTGCGGTCCAGCACGTAGATGCTGCCCTGCTTGGTCGACGCCAGGACGGCGGGTTTCACGCCATCGGCGGTCTTCATGTCCATCAGCGTCGGTTGACCACCGACGTCCATGTCCCACAGGTCGTGGTGGGTGAACTGGAAGTACCAGCGCACCTTGCCGGTGGCGATGTCCAGGGCGGTCAGGCCGGCGGCGTATTTTTCCGATTCCGGGGTACGCATGCCACCGAACTGGTCGGGGGTCTGGTTGCCCATCGGCAGGTAGAGCATGCCGAGTTTTTCATCGACGCTGAACATGGACCACATGTTCGGCGAGTTGCGGGTGTAGGTCTGGCCTTCGGCAATCGGCGTGGTGTCGTCCGGGTTGCCGCTGTCCCAGTTCCACACCAACTTGCCGGTGTGTACGTCGTAGGCGCGGATCACACCACTCGGCTCGTCGGTGGAGACGTTGTCGGTGACGTGGCCGCCAATCACCACCAGGTTCTGGGTGACCGCCGGTGGCGAGGTGGAGTAGTAACCGCCGGCCGTGAAGCCGCCGATGTTGGCGGTGAGGTCGACCTGGCCTTTGTCGCCGAAGTCTTCACACATCTTGCCAGTGTCGGCGTTGAGGGCAATCAGGCGCGTGTCGGCGGTCGGCAGGAAGATCCGCCGCGGGCACACGGTGCTGGCCGGCGTGGTGCTGGCGCTGCCGGTGGGACTCTGCTCGGCGGAAGCGTAAGCAGCGTCATCGTGGTAGGTCACGCCACGGCAGGTCATGTGGGCCCAACCCTTGAAGTTTTCCGCTTTTTGCGTGGAAAGCTTCGGATCGAAACGCCAGATTTCCTTGCCGGTTTCAGGCTCCAGGGCAATCACCTGGCTGTGAGGCGTGCACACGTAGAGCATGCCGTTGACCTTCAGCGGAGTGTTTTCGGCGGTGGTTTCACCCGGATCGTTCGGCCCTGGCAGGTCGCCAGTGCGGTAGGTCCAGGCTTCTTTCAGCTTGCTGACGTTCTCGGGGGTGATCTGCGCCAGCGGCGAATAGCGGTCGCCGTGGGCGCTGCGGCCATAGGAGTTCCAGTCGCCGTCCGGCATGGCCGGAGCGGTGTTGGTCATGCCCGGCACGGCGTCACGGTCCAATTGACCTTTGATTTCACCCGGGTTGGTGAACTGGCTGGCGAGCGCCGCGACACCGGCGATGACCACGGCGGCGCCCAGTGCGCGGGTACCCGTGGCCGAGGCGTCGGCGGTCAACAGCGGACGGCGGAACCACGGCAGCAACATGACGATGCCCAGGGCAAACAGCATCGCCAGGCGCGGCACCAGTTGCCACCAGTCCAGGCCCACTTCCCACAGCGCCCACACGGTGCTGGCGAACAGCACCAACGCGTACAGGCCGAGGGCCGCGCGACGGGCCATGATCAGCAGCACGCCGGTCAGCGCCAGGCCGATACCGGCCAGCAGGTAATACCACGAGCCGCCCAGCGTGCTCAGCTTGACTCCCCCGGCCAGCAGGGCCAGGCCCATCAATAGAAGCAGAATGCCGAGCAGGCTCGGTAGCAGACGGCTTCGACTCAAAGCACCCTCAGTGCTCATAGTGTGATTCTCCGTGATGTTTTAAGGAGGCCCGCGCAAGTAGTCACTGTAGATGACGATCTTGAGGGGGCATGGTTCAGTTGAAAAAGGCAAATTGGCTGCCGCGATCCCTGTGGGAGCGAGCTTGCTCGCGATGGCGGCGTGTCAGTCAGCTTCAATGTCGAATGTGCAATCGTTATCGCGAGCAAGCTCGCTCCCACAGGAATTCACCAAGACAGCGCTGTCTTTCAGGGTCAGGACATCGGGCATTCATCAGATCTTTCAGCAGGAATGAGCTGGACGCAGAGGCTTCGGCACAACAGAAGAAGCGTTTCAGCAGGCGGCGCAAGGATAATGTCCTGTTCTCGATAGAGAAAGGGCTTTTGTTGACATGGATCATCTCGGATTTGGTAACAGTGCGCCTGGCCCGGGAGCCCCCCGATGAAGGCTATGCTTCCACCACAAGGGCACCTCGGCTAAGGTGCGCGGCTTTACCCTTTTTTGCGCGAAGGCCTCCCATGACCGAACCCAACAACAACCCGCTGCACGGCGTGACGCTGGAGCAGATCCTCAACGCCCTCGTGCAGCACTACGAATGGTCGGGCCTGGCTGAACGCATCGATATCCGCTGCTTCAAAAGTGACCCCAGCATCAAGTCGAGCCTGACCTTCTTGCGCAAGACCCCGTGGGCGCGGGAGAAAGTCGAGCGCTTGTACATCAAGTTGATGCGCACCAAACGGCCGGTCTGAGCCGCCGTGGAGATTGATAGAGGTCCTCGCCTCACCCTGCGCCAGCGCTTCGTGTCGGTCACCGCGCTGCTGGCCTGGGCGGGGTTGAGCATCCAGCTGTATCTGATCCTGCTGGGTCGCTGGGAACTGGGGGCGAGCCTGCTAGGCGGGTTGGTGAGTTTCTTCAGTTTCTTCACGGTGCTGACCAACCTGTGGGTGGCGGTGGTCCTGACCTGGGAGCTGACCCCTCGCCCAGCCCCGGCCCGCCGCTGGTTCCTGCAGCCCAGCGTACGCAGCGGCGTTGCCGTGAGCATCGCCCTGGTCAGCCTGGCCTACAACCTGCTGCTGCGCCACCTCTGGCAACCCGAAGGCTGGCAGTTCGTGGCCGACGAACTACTGCATGACGTGGTGCCCTTGCTCTACATCGCCTATTGGTGGCGCTGGGTGCCCAAAGGCAGCTTGCGCCTGGGCCACATCGGGTTGTGGATGATCTATCCCCTGGTCTATTTCGCCTATGTCCTGCTGCGGGGGGATTTACTGGCGGCCTACCCCTACCCTTTCATCGACGTGGCGAGCCTGGGTTATCCACAGGTGTTCATCAATGCCGGGGGGATACTGGCGGGATTTGTCGGGATTGCACTGACGGTGCTGGGGTTGGATCGGTGGACGGGATTCAAGCAAACACCATGAACCCCTGTGGGAGCGAGCTTGCTCGCGATAGCGGTGGTCAGCGCGAGACTCTGTTGAATGTGCCTCCGTCATCGCGAGCAAGCTCGCTCCCACAGGGGGTTGTGTTCCATCTCCGACATCACCGCCTGGCCGGCAACATCCACACCAACCCACTGGCCTTGGCCCGTTCATGACACAACACCAGGACCCCGCGGCGTTCGTCGTTGTCCATCCGGCTCCACCGGGTGATTTCCGCCACGGTGCGCTGGCAGCCGGTGCAGATGTCGTCATCGTCCAGCGCGCAGATGTTCACGCAGGGCGAAGGCACCGGGCGTTCAGGGGCGCTCATGGTTCCTGCTCGGCCAGGTCGCGGGCGTAGCGCTGGGAGTTGTGCACATAGTGCGCCGCGCTGGCCACGAGCATGTTCTTCTGGGCTTCGGTCAATTCACGCACCACCTTGCCGGGCGAGCCCATCACCAGTGAGCCGTCGGGAATTTCCTTGTTTTCGCCGATCAGCGCATTGGCGCCGATGATGCAGTGCTTGCCGATCTTCGCGCCGTTGAGGATCACTGCGTTGATGCCGATGAGGCTGTAGTCGCCCACCGTACAGCCATGGAGCATGGCGTTGTGGCCGATGGTCACGCCGGTGCCGATGGTCAGTGGATAACCCATGTCGGTGTGCATCACCGTGCCGTCCTGCACGTTGCTGTCCTTGCCGATCAGGATCAGCTCGTTGTCGCCGCGCAGCACGGCGTTGAACCAGACATTGGCGCCCTCTTCGAGGCGGACCTTGCCCACCAGCGTGGCGTTGGGTGCGACCCAGCTCTGTGGGTGGGTTTCGACACGGGCATCGCCCAGGCGGTATTTCATGGGAATCCTCGGGGCATCAGGTATTGATGAAACTCTTTGGCGGGGTGTGCAGGTCGATCTCGGCGTCGTACAGCAGGTTGACCAGCTCGACGATCATGATCGCCGTCAGCCCCCAGATCTTGTACTCGCCAAACCGATAGCTGGGCACGTACCAACTGCGCCCCTGGTAATCGATCCGGTGCGTGTGTTCGCGCGGATCCTTGCGGAAAAACTCCAGCGGCACGCTGAATACCGCCGCGATCTCGGCATCGTTGGCCTGGTATTCGACGTAGTCTGGAATCACCCCGACATAGGGCGTGACCCTGATGCCATGCAGCGAGATCAACGGGCTGAGGGGGCCGATCACTTCCACCAGGCCGGGCGGCAGGCCGATTTCTTCTTCGGCTTCGCGCAGGGCGGTGAAGATCAGGTCCGGGTCTTCCGGGTCGCGACGCCCACCGGGGAACGCCACTTCACCGCCATGGGTCGAGAGCCCACTGGCGCGCAGGGTCAGTACCAGCTCCGGTTCATCACTGCGGGTGATCGGCACCAGCACCGCGGCTTCAGGAAAACGTCGGTCGGCCTGCAGATCGTGCGGGGTATGGTTGCTTACTCGATGCAGTAGCTCGTCCAGCATGAGACTTCTCGATTTATTCGCTACCTTGCATCATGCACCAATCATTCAAGCGGCCCAACCCCCGCACCGCGTCGTGTCGCGAAACGACAACTTGCCGACACCGGCCCGCGCACGCCAAGATAGGCGCAGCATTCAGGAACCCAAGCATGAAATTCTGCAGCCAGTGCGGTAACCCGGTGACCCAGCGCATACCCGAAGGCGACTCGCGCCTGCGCTTCGTTTGCGACACCTGCCACACCATCCACTACCAGAACCCCAACATCGTGGCCGGTTGCGTACCGACCTGGGGTAGCAAAGTCCTGTTGTGCCGGCGTGCCATCGAGCCGCGGCGCGGTTACTGGACCCTGCCGGCAGGTTTCATGGAGAACGGCGAGACCATCGAACAGGCCGCCGTGCGCGAAACCGCCGAAGAGGCTTGCGCCCGGGTGCGAAACTTGAGCATCTATACGCTGATTGACGTACCGCATATCAGCCAGGTACATGTATTCTTCCGCGCCGAACTGGTGGACGAGGACTTCGCCGCCGGGCCCGAGAGCCTGGAAGTGAAGTTGTTCGAAGAAGCGGAGATTCCCTGGGACGAGCTGGCTTTCCGTACGGTGGGCCGCACCCTGGAGTATTTCTATGCCGACCGCCGGGCCGAGGATTACCCGGTGCGATCCGAATCGATCCCGCCGCTGGCTCAGCCGGCCAACACCTGAAAACCCATACAGTCGAAACACCTCTAGGGATATCGTTTCAATGCGCTGGTTGCTTGTCCTGTTCTGCTTGTCGTTCACCGCTGTGTCCCAGGCCGCCGCGGTGGGAACCTACAACGGCAAGGTCATCGAAAAAGTGTTGGTGCTCAAGTCCGCTCATCAATTGCAATTGATCAACGACGGCAAGCCGCTCAAGACCTATCGCATCTCCCTGGGCAAGGGCGCCAAGAAAGGCCCCAAGCTGATCGAGGGCGACAAGCGCACCCCCGAAGGTTTTTATTGGCTGGACTGGCGCAAGACCAGTGACCGGTTCTACCTGTCGATGCACATTTCCTACCCCAACATCAGCGACGCCGCCCGCGCCCGCCGTGAAGGCGTGGAGCCGGGGGGCATGATCATGATCCACGGCACGCCTGATTCGGAGGAAAACCCTGAACAGCTGTTCCATACGCTGGACTGGACCGATGGCTGCATCGCCATGCGCAACGTGGACATGCGCGAAGTCTGGAACCTGGTGCCGGATGGCA
>NZ_JACNDD010000166.1:0-13778 GCF_017351395.1 Pseudomonas sp. FW305-28 | reverse complement strand
AAAAACTGTGGGAGCCGAGCTTGCTCGCGATGGCGTCGGTAAATCCAGCCTCTCTGCAAACGGATAAACCGCTATCGCGAGCAAGCTCGCTCCCACAGGGGGTGTCAGCATTTGTGACAAATAAAAATCTCACGCGTGAGCTATTGTGGGCTTTTGAAACTACCTGTAGTGTTTCTCACGCGTGAGTTTTTCACAGTGGGGTCAGTACCATGCCAACCAGCGCTCCATCAGATCCGCCTGACGGGTCTGTGACCGATTCAGCGAGCCGCACGGGAGAGCGCGCCAAACCCTCCGCGAAAAAACCGTCGAGCTTCTACATGAAGCAGATGCGTGCGGGCCTGAGTGCCGCCGGGTATGTGAAACACGAGACTTGGGTGCTTCCGGAAAACCGAAGCCTGCTCAAGCAAATGGAGAAACAGCTACGCCAACCGATTCTGGCTGGCTCATTCATGTCGGAGGATTACATGAGCGCAGGTAATAACTGGAACATCGATCGCCTCTACAGCGCCCTTCAGGCCCTGGACGAAGTGGTCGCGAACGACATCACTCTCTCCCTCGTCCAAGGCTCCGAGTCCAGCATCAAGCTGGAAATGAATGACTTCGGTGGCTTGCCGATCTACATCGCAGTCGTGGGCGACCAGATCATCGTCGATACCGTCCTGGTGGATGTCGAGTCGATCAGCGACGTGGCGGCCTTCAACGACGCCGTGTTGCGCAGCCGGGAAATGTTCCCGCTGTCGTCCATCGGCATCGAGACCATGCCCAACGGACAGGTCGTCTACAACATGTTCGGCGCGCTGAGCTCCGACTCCAGCCTGACCAACGTCGTCACCGAGGTCAAAACCCTCGTCGACAACGTCCAGCGCGCCAGCGAAGCGTTCGAACGCTTCTTCATCTAATTCGCCGAACAGGAACCATCCAATGACTCAGTCCATCTGGAGCAAATTGTTCACCGCCCTGCGTGGCGGTGCCAACGAAGTCGGCGAATCGATCGTCGACCAACAGGCCTTGCGCATCCTCGACCAGGAAATCCGCGATGCCGACAGCGCGCTGGCCAATGCCAAGCGTGAGCTGGTCACCATCATGGCCAAGCACAAGCTGGCGACCGATCGCGTCGGCGAATACAACGCCAAGATCAAGGACCTGGAAGCCAAGGCCCTGGCCGCGATCCAGGCCAACCGCGAAGACCTGGCGCTGGAAGTGGCCGAAGCCATTTCGACCCTGACCAACGAACTGGACGCCGAGCAAAAGCACGCGACCGAATTCGGCGGCTACGCGGACAACATGCGCAAGGACATCACCAAGGCCGAAAGCCGCATCAAGAGCCTGCGTCAGCAAGTGGACATGGCCAAGGCCCGCGAAAGCGTGCAGAAGGCCCAGGTCAGTGCCTCGATCGCCAGCGGTGGCGCCAATGGCAAGCTGGAAACCGCCGTCGGTACGCTCAACCGCCTGCAGGCCAAGCAACAGCAACGTGCCGCTGAACTGCAAGCCCAGGACGAACTGGCCGAAGCTTCGACCGGCTCCGACCTGGAACGCAAGCTGCGCGATGCCGGCATCACGCCGAACGAAGGCAGCGCCAATGCGATCCTGGAACGCCTGAAGAAAAAATCGGCTGAGTGATCTGTTCGGGCTGAACAATCAAGGCAGGCCGAGCACAAAACCTGTGGCGAGGGAGCTTGCTCCCGCTGGACTGCGCAGCAGTCCCATTCCTTGGGGCCGCTTCGCGCCCCAGCGGGAGCAAGCTCCCTCGCCACAATAGTGTCCGGCGCTCCTGGATTTAATTGTGACGCAGGTACTTTTATCCAAGCGCCGCAACAGGTTTAATGCTGTCCGGCCACTACGTTCGAGCGCTCACACGCCAGAGCGATGATCCCGCCAGGAACGAAGCCCCACGGAGTCAGGGACGAAATGTCGATTTTCCTTTTGTTGCGCTCGTACGCATCGTCCTTCTTCCATCGGTTCGGCTGGGCCGGCCTGGCCATTGCGCTGGGCGTGCACCTGTCCACGGCCTGGATCGGCCTGGTGCTGCTGGGCGAGCAACACCTCATCGCCGCCGCCACGTTTATCTACTTCTATCTCACCACCACGCTCACCGTCGGCTATGGCGATCTGTTGCCACAGACATCCGCCGGGCGAATTTTCGTGGCGACCTGGATCATGCTCGGGGGCATTGCCCTGTTGACGACGGTCATCGGCAAAACCACCAGCAGCGTCATCGATGTTTGGAGAAAAGGCATGAAGGGCAAAGGCGATTTCACCGGCAAGGTCGGCCACACGGTCCTCATCGGCTGGGAGGGCGCCTCCAGCGAACGGGTCATCGACCTGCTGCTGCAGGACGAAACCTCCAATGACAACCTGATCGTCATCTGCGATTGCGATCTCGAAGAAAACCCCATGCCCGGCAAGGCGTCATTCATCAAGGGCGACAGCCTGTCCTCCGTCGCCCTGCTGCAGCGCGCTGGCGTGCCGGGCGCCGAACGCGTGCTGGTGCGCACCCATTCCGACGACCTGACCCTGGCCACCGTGCTGGCGGTCAATCAACTGGGGCCTGCCGGACACGTGGTCGCCCACTTCAATGACAGCGAAATCGCCGCCCTCGCCAGCGCCTATGCTCCAAGCCTGGAATGCACCTCCAGCATGGCCATCGAAATGCTGGTGCGGGCCTCCCAGGACCCGGGCTCGTCAGTGGTCATCAATGAGTTGCTCTGTGTGGGCGAAGGCGCCACCCAGTACCTGATGAAACTGCCCGAGGCGTTTGAAGCGACGTTTGGCGAGCTCTACACCCGGATGAAAGAGCAGCATAACGCTACGCTGATCGGCTACCGCGCCCAGGGCGCCCGACACCCAGCGATCAACCCGCCTGGCGCCACGCGCGTCGTGGGCGGAGAACTCTTCTACATCGCCTCCACGCGACTCAAGGAAATTTCCCATGGGGTGGTTTAAACAGTTGATGGGGCTCGAGGCCCCGAACGCGAACACCACAGCCAGCCAGGGCGCCCCCGTCACCGGGCCGTTGGGCCTGGCCTCCGGCAAGCAGGTCATGTTCGATGCCACGCTCAAGTTGTTGCTCGACGGCAACAGCACCGTGGTCATCCCGGGTTCCCAGCAGATCTGGAGCCTGGGCATCGTCGACCTCGGGCAGTCGAACTGGCTGTCGCGCTGCTACATGAACGACGAAGACTACTGGCTGCAAGTGCACACCAGCGGCGACATCACCGGGCAGGTCGAGTCGGTGATCCTGTTCAACTACCTCAGCTACGTCACGATCAACAGCGAAGCGGAGTTGCGTCGCCTGGCCGGCCCTGAAAGCCTGATCGGCCTGCCGACCTACACCCATGACGGCGTCGAATACAGCCGCGAATGGGGCACCGAGGCGGGCCAGACAGAATTGGTGACGTTGAGCGAGCGCGTGAGCAATCCGGATGAGTCCTACAGCGTCGAGCACCGTTCGATGCTGTACGCCCGCGACACCGGCCTGACGGATCGCCGGGAGTTCCTGTTGTTCTCCGTCGAAGAGGACGCCGAAGGCGCCGTCAGCCTGAGCACTTCGCTGGGTATTTCGCTGTACACCACTGACCTGAACACTCTTTGAATAAGGAAGAAGTCCATGCTTGAAGCGCTCTCCATTTCCCTGAACAAGGCCGCCGTGTTCGGCTTCGCCCTGTACATCCTCGGCGCCGCCGTGCTGTTCGCGCTGTTCCAGTTCATCTACATCCATGTCACGCCGCACAAAGAGTTCGAACTGATCCGCTCGGGCAACGTGGCTGCGGCGATCGCCCTGAGCGGTGCCCTCATTGGTTTCGCCATCCCGGCCAGCAACGTGATTGCCTACTCGATCAGCATGCTGGATTTCGTCGTCTGGACGGTGATCGCCGCGGTCGTCCAGTTGCTGGCGTTCCTGGTGACCAGCCTGGTGCTCAAGGGCGCTTCGGCGCGCATCAAGCAGGGTGAAATCGCCGCCGGTATCTACATCGCCGCCGTGGCCATCAGCGTCGGCCTGTTGAACGCCGCGTGCATGACGCCGTCCACGAACTGATTGCGCCACGGAGAACGCGATGAAACGAAGCAAGTATGTCCAGCTTTCGCTGGCCGCGTCGGTCGCCATGGCGATATCCGGCTGCGGGCCGACGGAAAAAACCTACGAGTTGAAAAAGAAGTACAACTTCCAGTCTGTGCAGCAATGTGTCGATGAAAAGCTGCCGGTAGACATTTGTGCTGACGCCTACATGACTGCCATGACGGAGCATCGCCGCATTGCGCCGGTGTACGACAACCAGGCCGATTGCGATGCCGACTTTGTCCCCGATTGGTGCCAGCAGGATTCCGCTGGCAAGTTCATCCCCAAGCTCGGTGGTTTCGAGCTGAGTGCCGAGGGCGAGGTTACGCAGTCCGAAGTGGACGCGGCCAGGGCCCAATTGCCGGCCTCGGAAGCGATGAATACCGGTGGAGGTTTCAGCAACCTGCTGACCGGATTGCTGATCGGCAACATGCTGAGCAGCAACCGCAACAGCTATTTCTCCGAGCCGGTCTACCGCTACCGCGATGATCGTGGCAGCTTCGGCTCCTCCACGCTCAGCCAGCGGGTGTCGACAGGCTCGACGTTCACCAGGTCCAACCAGGCGCGATACGGCAGCTACACCGACTCCATCAAGTCCAGCAGCAAGCCGATGTCCGTTGCTTCATCCACCTCCCGTGGCGGCTTCGGCAGCAAGTCCAGCGCCCGCAGCGGTTGGGGCGGTTCGAGCAGCTCCGGCGGTTGAGGAACCAGCGCCATGAAGAAGATCCATTGCGCCGAGCGTCCTGACTGGAAGCAGACCGCCGAGCAGCTCGGCTTTCTGTTCCACACCATCGACGACGAACCCTATTGGGACGAAAGCGCGTACTACCAGTTCACCCTCAAGCAGATCGAGGACGACCTGGAAGACCCGACCACCGAGATCCATGACATGTGCATGGACCTCGTGGCCCGCGTGGTCCAGAGCGAAGAGTTGCTGGAGCGCCTGAGCATTCCCGCGCCGTTCTTCGACCTGGTGCGCACTTCATGGCTTGAAGGCCACCCGCACCTGTATGGGCGCATGGATTTCTCCTACAACGGCAGCGGTCCGGCCAAGCTGTTGGAACTCAACTACGACACGCCGACCAGCCTCTACGAAGCGGCGGCGTTCCAGTGGGGCTGGTTGGAGCAATGCATCGAGCGCGGCACGCTGCCGGCCCATGCCGACCAGTTCAACAGCATCGACACCAAGCTGCACCAGGCCTTCGCCCAGTTGCAGCTCACCCAGCCGTTTTATTTCGCCTCGATGAAAGGCTCAATCGAAGACAAAGGCACCACGGACTACTTGCGCCTGATCGCGGAAAAAGTCGGCATCGAGTCGCGGCACATCGATATCGAAGACATCGGCCTCAACAGTGACGGGCGTTTCGTCGACCTGGAAGAGCGCTGGATTCCACACCTGTTCAAGCTGCATGCCTGGGAGTTCATCTTCCATGAGCCTTTTGGTGCGGCGATTGCCCAGTGTGATACGCAGTTTTTCGAGCCGGCCTGGAAGTCGATCATCTCGAACAAAGGCATCCTGCCGCTGCTGTGGGAATTCAACAAAGGCCACCCGAACCTGCTCGCGGCTCACCTGGATACCGACACCAGTAAAGCGGTGCCCAAGGGCTGGGTGCGCAAGCCGTTCTTTTCCCGGGAAGGTGCCAACATCGAGCTGCAGACCGCTGACGGCTTGATTGTAAAAGAAGACGGCCCCTACACCGACGCGCCGTTCATCCTCCAGGAATTCGCGCCGCTGCCGAAGTTTGACGACAGCTACACCCTGATCGGTTCCTGGGTCATCGGCGACCAGGCAGCCGGCATTGGCGTGCGGGAAGACAACAGCCTGATCACCAAGGATTCCAGCCGGTTCCTGCCGCACCTGATCCTCGACTGATAGCCCCAAGTCCCCCAGGAGCTGTGTGCTTCCCTGTGGGAGCAAGGCTTGCCCGCGACGAAGGCAACGCGGTCTTTCTGACTGACCGAGGCGGCTGCTTCGCGAGCAAGCTTTGCTCCCACAGGGACGGGTGAGTACCTGCCCCCAGGCTGTGCTCCCACAGGTTCAGGTGTTCAC
Organism: Pseudomonas sp. FW305-28; assembly: GCF_017351395.1. Lineage (NCBI taxonomy): Bacteria > Pseudomonadati > Pseudomonadota > Gammaproteobacteria > Pseudomonadales > Pseudomonadaceae > Pseudomonas > Pseudomonas sp. FW305-28. The sequence goes on along the minus strand of NZ_JACNDD010000166.1, from coordinate 7,671 downwards.
CGAAGACTTTGCTCAGGTCCACCAGTACCGCACCAGGTGGAAGAAGATCGGCGCGGCGAAGCAGACCGAGTCCAGGCGGTCGAGCATGCCGCCGTGGCCTTCGATCATGTGGCCCCAGTCCTTGACGCCGCGGTCGCGTTTGATCGCCGACATGACGATGCCACCGGCAAAGCCCAGCAGGTTGATCAGCAAGGCGATCAGGAACGACTGCCACGGATTGAACGGCGTGATCCACCACAGCGCGCCACCGATCAGCGAGGCCAGGAAAATGCCGCCGACAAAGCCCTCGACGGTTTTCGAGGGCGACAGGTTCGGCGCGATCTTGTGTTTGCCGAACAGCTTGCCGCACACGTACTGCAACACATCCGACAGCTGCACCACGATCACCAGGTAGGCGATCAGCAACAGGTTGCGGCCTTCGAAACCGGCGATGTCCAGGGTCAGCAGGGCAGGGACGAAAGAGATGCAGAACACCGCGATCATCAAGCCCCACTGGACCTTCGAAGCGCGCTCGAGGAAGTGTGTGCTATCGCCGCCCAGGGACGCCAGGATCGGCAGCAGCAGGAACACATACACCGGGATGAAGATCGAAAACAGCCCGTACCAGTCGTAGTAGATCAACAGGTATTGCAGCGGCAGCGCCAGGTAGAACGCCGCCACCAGGGCCGGGTAGTCACTGCGCCGGGTCGGTGTCAGGGTCAGGAATTCCCGCAGGGCGTAGAACGACACGGCGTAGAACAGCAGGATGACCGCCGCGTTGCCGAGCCAGAACGCCACGCCGATCACCAACACCATGATCCACCAGGCATTGATCCGGGCGTTGAGGTTATCGATCACCGAGTTCGGCGCGCCGCGGGTTTTCAGCCTGAGAATGAAACCGATCAACGAAGCCAGCACCAGGATGGCGCCGATCCCGCCAAACAACATCAGGGTATATCGATCCATGTCAGACGTGCTCCGGGGCCAGTGCCAGCAGCGCGGCGCGGCTGCGTTCAAGGAATTGCTCTTTGCTTTCGCCTTCTTCGATGCACAACGGCGCGCCGAAACTGGTGGTGCACAACAGCGGCAGCGGCAGCACACGCCCCTTGGGCATGACGCGGTTGAGGTTGGCGATCCACACCGGGATCACCTCGACCTCGGGGTGATTTTTCATCAAGTGATAGATCCCGCTCTTGAAGGGCAACAGGCCTTCCTCCGGATTACGCGTGCCTTCCGGGAAGATGATCAGCGAGTCGCCGTTTTCCAGTGCATCGAGCATCGGCTGCAATGGGCTGTAGGAAGGATCCTTGCGCTCGCGGTCCACCAGCACGCCGTTGAACACCCGGTTGATGATGTAGCGACGCACCGGGCTGGTCTGCCAATAGTCGGCCCCCGCCACCGGGCGGGTGAGCTTGCGCAGCGCCGGCGGCAGCGAGGCCCAGAGCAATACGAAGTCACCGTGGCTGCTGTGGTTGGCGAAGTAGATCCGTTGCACCGGCGTCGGCGCGCAGCCGAGCCACAGGCTGCGCGCGCCGGTGACCATGCGGGCGGCGGAGGTGATGAGGTTGGCGACCACGGGTTCGAACATGAAGATTCCTTGTCCTGAGAAGTTCGGGTAGTGACGCAATCTTTAACAGCTGTGGTGAGGGAGCTTGCTCCCTCACCACAGAAGCCTATCTAGATACTTGAAGCCAACCAGGGACTGGCCAGGATGAAGCCCAGCACCAGGACGACTTGTACGGCCAATAAGCGTGACTGCCGACGCAGCAGCAACAATGCGCCATGCCGGCGTTCGGTCCAGAGGCGACCAGCACGTGCGGCCGGTTGCAGGCCCAACGCGGTGAGGGCCTGATCCAGGGTATAGGTGCGCTCGGCCAGGGACTGGGTGCTGTCAGCCATGCGCTGGAACAGATCGGCGTCAAACGCCACGCGCAGCGCCCAGTATTTTTCCAGCACGCCGAGCACCAGTAGCGCCGCACTCAACAGCAGCAACCACGGATCGATGAGGCCCACCAGCCACTGCCCCAACCCCAGCAGCGCCCCAAGCAGCGTCAGCCCGGTGGACAGCTGGTCCAGCGAATGACCCCGGCGCAACAGGCTCGCCACGGTGTGGAGCTCCATATCACTGATCATGGACATGCCCCTGTGCTGTGGATAATTGCTCCAGCGCCCGACGGTGCGCCGCCTGCAAAACGATACGCGGTCGGGCGCGCTGGATTTGCACGATCGCCGCATCAACGTTCGCCGCCCGGCCGCTGTGCAGCAGCCAGGCCACCACCGCCGTGGCGCTGCGCGAATAACCCAAGGCGCAGCAGACCAGCACCGGCCCGTGCTGGCGCAGGCTTTCGATAGCTTCTGCCGCTGTCAGGCATTGTTCGGTGGTCGGCGCCGTCAGGTCGAGCACCGGCAATGAGCGATAGGCGACGCCCGTGCTGTCCATGGACAGTTCCGCGCAGAGGTCGAGCACGCCGGTAAACGCACTGTCCTTCAATTCCATCGGCGTGGGGATTCGCCCCAGCCAGACGTTATCCGCCACCTGGTCGGGCTGCGGATGCTTGCGCGTCCAGCCGCGAGAATTGATCCACGCCGCCGCCAGATAAGGCGCCAGCAACCAGCGCGCTGCCGGACTCAAGCGCCCATCGGCACGTTTCTGGAAACCGTCGGCACCGAACACCAGGTAATTCAGCGCCACCATGAGCACCGCGACCGCCGGCCAGATCAGCCAGAGCCACGCGCCGCCCAAGGCAAACGCCGGAATGAACAGCGCCGCCGCGCCCAGGCCATAACGCCAGGCCAAGCGTCGGCGAGCAGGATCCGCCGCCAGACGCGCACTCAACAGCGGACTGGGTCGATCCAGAGGCCACAACCAGACGCACAGCCAACCGGCCAACGCGCCCGTAGGCAGGTCAATGAAGTGATGTTGATACGTGGTCAGCACCGACACGCCGATCAACGCGAACCAACCGTGCATCAGCCAACGCCAGACACCCTGCAAATGCCGCTGATAGCAGACCCAAAGGATGACCAGCAACGCAATGTGCAGCGACGGCGCCTGGTTGAACGGCTTGTCGAAACCCGCCAGCACCTCGAACAACCAACCGAACACGCCATCCATCTCTGGCCGGGGGAAGGTGAAGCGCAACGGCCAGAGCAGGAAGCAACTGACCGCAATCACCTGGGCCGTGAGCAGGCGCAAGGCATGGCGCTTGAGTTCGTCGCGGCTGGTGGGCAATAGCAAGGACAGGCCGTACAACAGGTCGATCGACCAGTAAGGCACGATTGTCCAGGCCATGAACGGCATGTGGGTTTCCCAGGCGAACACCAACGTGCCGACGTCGTCACGCTGGGAAGTGACCCAGGTGGCGAAGCCGTAGGTGGTGAAGAACAGCGGCGCCAACAACAGCAGCCACAGCACTGCCGGTTTCAGCAGTGCGGGTTCGCGGGCCGGAGCGATGACGGCGCTCATTACTGCACTCGCTGCGCCAGCGAAACGCTGAAAATGCCCCATTCGTCGACCCGCAGGGTGATCTTGCGGAAGCCCGCCGCCTCAACCAATTGGTCCATTTCCGCCTGGGTACGTCGACGCATCACCCAGGCCTGGCCGGCGCGGTGGCTGGTGAGGGCACGGGCGATCAGTTCCAGCTGCGGGTGCCACGGCTGGCCGGTGTAGACCAGGAAACCACCAGGCTCCACGGCTTCGGCCAGGCCCGCGAGGGAGCCGCCGACCAGTTGGTTGTCGGCGAACAGCTCGTACAGGCCCGACACCACGGCGAGGGTCGGCTTGGGTTCCAGCGCCGCCAGGTCCTGGCGGTCGAAGGCATCACCTTTGACGAATCGAGCGATATCGCCCAAGCCTTTTTCAATGATCAGCGCACTGCCATCGCGCACGTTGATGTCGCTGTAGTCGCGCAGCAGGATCGACTCGGGCAACGGGCTGACGCCTTGCAGGGCTTCGAGAATGTAGCGGCCATGGCCGGCGGCGATGTCGACGATGCGCACCTCGCGGTCCTGGGCGCGCAACTCGGCCATCGCCAGGCGCAGCAGCTCCTCGACGTTCAGCTTGCGCTGGCGAATGCCGCGCCAGCCGATGGAGTTCAGGTAGTTCTGGTCGATCATCTTGCCCAGCGCCGAGGTGCCGGTGGGGCGGTTGCGGTAGACGTAATCCAGGGTACTGCCGGAGTCGAACCCGGTGTCGAAGCCCAGCTTCACCCCGGCCGACAACTTGCTGCCAAAGCGCATGCTGGCACGGGTCATGCGCCAGTAGAGGTCGCGCAGCGAGTTGTGGGGCAGCGGCGTGGCCAGGGTTTCGGCTTCGGCGCAGGTCGCGCCCAGGCGATCGGCGTCCAGCAGGGAAGGGCGGTCCAGCGGTCGGGCGAAGTTTTGCAGAATGAAGCGGCGCGCACTGGCAACGGCTGGCGCACGGTTCTTCTCGCCCAGGGTGTCGTGGAAGAAGCCCGGCAGGATGTGCTTTTCCTTGTGCAGGCTGCCCAGGCGCTCGAAGAATTGCTCCTGGGGTTTGCGGTGTACCACGAAGTCCGAGCCGGAGATCAACAACTGCGTCGGCACCTGGATCGCCTGGGCATCGGCCACCACGCGGTCGGCGGCTTCGTACAGGCCCAGCAGCACGTTCACCGAAATGGCCTTGGTGATCAACGGATCGCTGTCGTAGGACGCCACCCGCTCCGGGTCATGGCTGAGGAATTTCGCCTTGACGTAGCTGTTGACGAAGAAATTGCCGCGGAACTTGCGCATCAGCGCCAGGCCTGGACGGGCGAACGGCACGTAGAGCTTGACCTTGAACGCCGGCGACGCCAGCACCAGCGAGCGAATGCGCGGCGCGTAGTCGTGGACCCAGGTGGACACGATCACCGCGCCGACGCTTTGTGCGACCACGGCGATGTTTGCTTCGTCGATCTCATGCGCTGCGCCGATGTGATCGCAGAACGTCTGCACGTCCCGCGCACTGGTGGCGAAGCTCGGGCTGTCGCCCCGCTCACCCGGCGACTGGCCATGGCCACGGGCGTCCCAGGCAAAGAAGTCGAACCCGGGCAGGTCCAGCTCATCCACCAGGTGCGCGATGCGCCCGGAGTGCTCATGACCACGATGAAACAACAACACAGCCTGGCGGGGTTCACCCGCTGCCGCGTCGACAGCCGGCCAGTGTTGGTAGAACAGTTCCACGCCATCGTGGGTGGTGAATGTCCGGTGTTGGGCTTCGCGCATTGCAAGTTCCTTTATGCTGAGGGAGCGTTTTCCTTCACCTGGCCCAGGCCATGACGCACCCGATTGACCAAGGTATAAACCAGCAGGGCGGCAACCACCGCCATCACACCATTTATCCAGAGCGCCCCGAGCCAACCCAGGGCAATACCGGTCGCCAACACGCCAAACACAAAGGCGCGGTCACTCTTGCCCATCGGCCCGTCATAGCGCCGCGAAGCCCCCACCATCGCCCCCAGCACGCCGGCGTATTCGCTGAACAGCGCCAACAGCGTGACCAACAACACGAGCAGAAGACTGGTATCGGCAAACAAGGCAAAAGGCAGGATCAGGGCAACGTCGGCGATGATATCGCATAGCTCGTTGAGGTAGGCGCCCAGATGGGATTGCTGGCCAAATTCCCGCGCCAGCATGCCATCCACCGCATTCAACGCCATGCGCAGGAACATCCAGACCGGAACCAGGACGAAAATCCACGGATGGCTGGCGAACCAGGCAATGACCGCCCCCACCAACACCGAGACGATACCCGCGAGCAGGGTGACCTGGTTGGCGGTGACCCCGTTGTTGTAGAGGCGTTGAACCATGGGGCGCAGCAGGTTTTGAAAGGCGGGCTTGAGTTGGTAGATGGAGGGCATCGGGGGAAGATCTCGGCCGGTTGCGGGGCTGGGCTTATACAGATGCGAGATTACGATAGGTTGAGGGGTTGCTGGCGGGTATTTCTCGAGAATGCGCGCGGGTAGGCATCTATTCGCGCATTTATCTGCGCAAGACACTCCGGAAAATTGAAAAAACACAGACCCGTGGCGAGGGAGCTTGCTCCCGCTGGGGTGCGCAGCAGCCCCAAAGCCATTCAACGCGGTGGCCGGGCAGGTTTACGACTGCTGCGCAGCCGAGCGGGAGCAAGCTCCCTCGCCACAATGGTTCATACAACCTTAAGTTAACCAGCGCCTGTGAGAACAGCAGCTCACGCATTCCCGCCTCCACCACAGTCCCCCTGTGGGAGCCGAGCTTGCTCGCGATGGCGGTCTATCAAACAAAAAGATCTTCAGCCGGCTGACCATCTGCATGCTCATGTCGTGGCATCTATAGTCATCGGCGGGGTTCGCACGCCAAGCGTTTGAATTTAGCGAATCGCCCTACATCCATCCCCTCTTTCCCTGACTTATTTCCCTCGCCATCGCAGGCAGAGTCTCGCGCCCACTCCTACGCCGCGAGCTGCCTGCATGCCTGACTACGACAAAATCCTTGCCCAGGGCAACGTCATTGGTTCGCTGGTGATGGCGGCCATGGACCCCGAGCAGCCGGATGTCGAAGCGGTTTTCCAGGACTTTCGAACCTGCCTGAACGACTACGACGCCTGGGCTGAAAGCTTTTGGGCCGGCTGGGCGCTGGATCTTGAGCAAGTGTTCAAGGTCGGCAACGAGGTGTCCCTGGCGGCGCCGAAGAACCTGGACAAACCCGTCAGTGCCGCCGTGGTGGCTTGCCCGGCGGAAGGGCCACTGACGCTGGTGCACATGTTCCAGGCGGCGCGTTTCGTGCCGATTGGCGACACACCGGTGATGCTGGAGCCGGTCATCGATGGCATGCCGGGGAAGGAAATTTTCGGCGAGCCGATCCATCACGTGATCGGCCCCAGCGGCATCCTGGAAGTGCCTGAGTGTTGGCGAGGCCAGCGTTATCGCATCACCTTTTTCCCCCATGTCACGGCCGATCACGTCAAGGCGTTGTATGCGTCTTACCAAGGCGTGATCGACGAACTTGAGGGCTGGCTGAAAGCGGAGTGGGAGCAGTTTCAACCACTGTGGGCGGAGTTTTCCGACGCCGGGTTTCTTCAACGCTACGACGTGTTGCAGCAGGCTGATTGGCGCGGTTTCAAAAACGCCCTGCATCAACTCTGGGACGACGTTAAGCAGGTTTTCGGGCTGCTGGCCGATCTGCAGGCCAACAGCGAAAAACTGTTGGAGTACCTGACTCAAGCCGAGCTTGAACAGCTACTGAAGGCATCCTCCGAGGCAATTGCCAAAGGGTTGATGGTGTTGAGCGACGAGCCGTTGCTCTTCGTTCACGTGGCCGCGTTCACCAGTTGGCTGCGGATGTTGCCGCCTCAGTACGCGGCCGAAGTCGTCGGAGAACTGCGCGCCTCGGTACTGATCAATTTCCTGCTGATGCGTTTGACCGGGGGACTGGGCCTGGGTCTGCGCATGAGCGGTAACGTATTGGGCCGGGTCCGCTCGGAGCGGGCCCGGGAATGGTTGCTGACATCGAGCCTGAGACTGGGCCAACTCACCCCCGACCGGCTCAATCAGCATGCCGATGTGCTCAAACCGTTGGTGGTCAGCCAACGCGCACCTTTAAAACCGACGCCTGTCGGACCCTTGCACATCACCCCTGAACACTCTGCGCCATTGTCTGTGAGCAATCCGGCCGCCGTGGCGCGGGAAAAATCCCAGCCGTCTACACGCCTGAGCG
>NZ_JACNDD010000165.1:0-13897 GCF_017351395.1 Pseudomonas sp. FW305-28 | reverse complement strand
ACCCGCCACTTTTTGAGCCACCCCGAATCGACCCGCCCATGACTGCCCCTCGCGCCCCAAAACCTGTCCGCCAGAAGCCCAAGCCCGCCATCGAGGCCAAACCTGTGGTGCCGCGGGAGAAGGCCAGCCTCCACCCGCGCAACCGCCACCAGGGCCGCTACGACTTCCCGGCGTTGATCAAGTCCACGCCAGAGCTGGCCAAGTTCGTGATCATCAACCCCTACGGCAAGGAAAGCATCGACTTCGCCAGCCCCGAAGCCGTGCGGGTGTTCAATCGGGCGCTGCTCAAATCCTTTTACGGCATCGCCCACTGGGATATCCCGGCCGACTATCTGTGCCCGCCGGTGCCTGGTCGCGCGGACTATGTGCACTTCCTCGCCGATCTGCTCGCCAGTCATAACGACGGCGAAATTCCTCGGGGAGCGGCGGTGAAGGTGCTGGACATCGGCACCGGCGCCAACTGCGTCTATCCGTTGATCGGCTACAGCGACTACCGCTGGCACTTCCTGGGCTCGGAGATCGACCCGACCGCCATTGCCTCGGCCAAGGCCATCGTCCAATCCAACGGCTTGAGCAAGGCCATCCAGTTGCGCCAGCAAGCCAACCGCAAGCAGATCCTCCTGGGTCTGCTGGAGGATGGCGAACGGTTCGACCTGACGATGTGCAACCCACCGTTCCATGCGTCCCTGGAAGAAGCCACCAAGGGTAGCCAGCGCAAGTGGCGTGCGTTGGGCAAGGCCGATCCGAAACGCAAGCTGCCGGTGCTGAATTTTGGCGGCCAGGCTGCGGAGTTGTGGTGCGAGGGTGGGGAAGCCCGGTTCGTCACGCAATTGATCAGCGAAAGCGCACAACTGGCCAACCAAGTGCTGTGGTTCAGCACCCTGGTGTCGAAGGCGTCGAACCTGCCGGCGATTCAGGCCGCGCTGAAAAAGGCCGGGGCGCTGCACAGCCACGTGGTGGAGATGTCCCAGGGCCAGAAGCAGAGTCGTTTCGTGGCCTGGACCTTCCAGACCGAGGTGCAGCAACAGGCCTGGCGCCAGGCGCGCTGGGTTCGCAAAGATTAGAAGGACATTGCGCTAGCGTAGGAGCTGCCGAGCGAAGCGAGGCTGCGATCTTTTGATCTTTCGCTTGAAATTTAACAGCCAGGGGAAAGATCGCAGCCTCGCTCCGCTCGACAGCTCCTACGGGCGGTTTCCCAAGGCAATAAAAAACCGTGCCCGGATCGCTCCGAGGCACGGTTTTTTTTACAGCGATCTTACTTGTTGACCGCGTCGGTCAGGCCTTTGGCCACAACCAGCTTGATCACTTTCTTGGCAGCGATTTCGATGGCAGCGCCAGTCGAAGGGTTACGGCCGGTACGGGCAGGACGCTCGGTGACTTTCAGCTTGCCGATACCTGGCAGAGTGATTTCGCCGCCGTTTTCCAGCTGATCGGCAACGATTTGGCCCAGTTGGTCCAAAGCGTTACGCGCGGTGGTTTTTGGCGCGTCGATAGCTTCAGCGATGTCAGCGATCAGTTGGTCTTTAGTAAGAGCCATGTAGTGTTCCTTCCCTATCAAATTCATATGGATTGCAGAGTGCAGTGTCAGCCATCGAGCCCGATCTCTCTGGATCAGGCACCCTCGGCAATCACCACGACGGATCGGGGTAATAGATGCCGAAAACCGGGTTTGGTTCGACCTGACAGATGCTGAATGCACGCTTAACGCAGTGACTTCGCGTAAGACCGGGCAAAACTAGCACAACGCCTCTGAAATATCCGCCTCTAGCTACCCATTTGGTCAGCTTTCTTGCGCTAAAACGTTAAAAAAATGCATATAGGCAGTCGGACGGGCCTGAAAGGGCCTTTGCCGGGTTCCAAAACCAGTGATTGCGGTACACTGGGCCTTTTTCGGGGAGCACGCCCTCCTCTCTTTCATCAGCCGAGAAATCCATGCCGATCCGTCATTGCATCGTCCACCTGATCGACAAAAAACCCGACGGCACCCCTGCGGTGCTCCATGCCCGCGACTCCGAACTGGCAGAGTCCACGGCCATCGAGAACATGCTCGCCGACCTCAACGAAAGCTATAACGCCAAGCAAGGCAAGGCCTGGGGGTTTTTCCATGCCGAGTCCGGGGCACATCCGTTCAGCGGCTGGCTGAAGGAGTACCTGGATGGCGGGAAGGATTTCACCGCGTTCAGTCGAGTGGCGGTGGAACACCTGCAAAAACTGATGGAAGAGTCCAACCTGTCGGTGGGCGGCCACGTGTTGTTCGCGCATTACCAGCAGGGCATGACCGACTACCTGGCCATCGCCCTGCTGCACCACAGCGAAGGCGTGGCGGTGACCGATGAACTGGACGTGACCCCATCCCGCCACCTGGACCTGGGCCAGTTGCACCTGGCGGCGCGGATCAACGTGTCGGAATGGCAGAACAACAAACAATCGAAACAGTACATTTCGTTTATCAAGGGCAAGAACGGCAAGAAGGTCTCGGAGTACTTCCGCGACTTCATCGGCTGCCAGGAAGGCGTCGACGGCCCCGGCGAGACCCGGACCCTGCTCAAGGCCTTCAGCGACTTCGTCGAAAGCGAAGACTTGCCGGAAGACGATGCCCGGGAAAAAACCAAGACCCTGGTGGACTACGCCAGCAGTCAGGCCAAGCTCGGCGAGCCCATGGGCCTGGAAGAACTGTCCGAGTTGATCGACGAAGATCGCCCGAAAGCCTTCTACGACCACATCCGCAACAAGGACTACGGGTTGTCGCCGGAAATCCCGGCGGATAAACGAACCCTCAACCAGTTCCGCCGCTTCACCGGTCGCGCCGAAGGCTTGTCCATCAGCTTCGAAGCGCACTTGCTGGGCTCCAAGATCGAGTATGACGAGGAAGCCGGTACGTTGATCATCAAGGGATTGCCGACCTCGCTGACCGACCAGCTCAAGCGGCGTAATTGATGCTCGGTAGGGTGCTGAAGAAGTTTCTGCTGATTCTGCTGGTAGTGGTGGCGTACCAGAACTGGGGCAAGATCGAGCGGGTGTTCAACCCATCACAGATGGTTTCCGAGCAGGTCCGAACCCATGCTCGGGTCGTGCTGTATGCCACTGACTGGTGCGGCTACTGCAAGGCCACACGACGGTTCCTGGATGAAAAAGGCGTGCCGTTTCGCGAGTTCGATATCGAGAAGGACACCGAGGCGCGCAAGGCCTACGAGGCGTTGGGTGGCCGGGGGATTCCGATCCTTGATGTGAATGGCACGTTGATTCGTGGGTACGAGCCGGAGAATATTCTCAAGGCGTTGTCTGCCATCTAGTCATCGTGGCAAATCCCCTGTGGGAGCGAGCTTGCTCGCGATAGCGATGGGTCAGCTTGCATCAATGTCGGATGTGTCGCCGCCATCGCGAGCAAGCTCGCTCCCACAGGTCGTTCGTCGCTCAGCGAGCCTCGATCCGAAACCCGAACCGCGGAAAGTGCACATGCACCACCCCGCCACGCTCATCTTCGCGACGCAGAATCAATTCTTCGCTGCCCGCAAACAATAACTCCCCGACTACCGGATCAACGCCATAGTCCGTCGCGGCGATGGTCACCTGCTGCCCTGCCGTGAAGCCGTTCGGCTCTTCGAACGACTCATCCGGCAGCGCTGCCGGTGTCGCGTTGCGGGCAACGTCCAAGGCTTCTTCGGCACTTATCTGGCTCGACGCGCCATGGCCGAAACCCAGCACCCGTGCCAACCATGCCGAAACAGCCGGATACGCGTCCACCAGCGGCGAGGTCACCGGGGTGGCCTTGAGGAACCACAGCGGATGGGCCATGGCGAAGTCGGCAATCGACGGTTCACCCAACAGGAAATCGCCCTCCTCGCGCTGCAACTGCTGCTCCAGGCGCGCCATGATCGTCGGCCACTGGTGCTTGGCCTGATCGGCAGGCAAGCGCGTGGTCGTGCCGCCACTGAACAGCCCGGCGCGGTCGCTGATGAACGCCTTGATGGCTTCAGGCGATAGCTTGGCGAAACGCACCGCCACCGACTCAGGCTGGAACACCAGGCTCACCGCGTGCTGAAACACCACCGAATCGGCCCAGGCGGCAAAGGACGCAGCCAGCATTTCCCGGCCTTCGGGGAACAGGGCCGGCGAGGCTTTTTCCTGCTCCAGCCGACGGGCGATCAGGGACGTATCGCAATAGATGTCCGCGCCGATCTGCAATACCGGCGTCTTGCGATAGCCGCCCGTCAGCGCCGTCAGGTCAGGCTTGGGCATCATTGGCGGAATGCTCGCCGAACGCCAGGACAGGCCCTTGAAGCCCAGCAACAGCCGGGCTTTTTCCGCGAAAGGAGACGTTGGGTAATGATGAAGAATCAGCTCTGACATGAGACTCGCCACTGCAGGAATGAAGTCTTGCAGCTTAGCGCGACTGACCGGGCCAGCCTACCGGCCTGATAAAGGCCTATCAGCCAGGCTGATGAAGCGACAGCGCACTGGCCACCAGGCATTCCTTGGCGCTTTTCTTGAGCTTTTTGATCAGTCGCTCCTGGCGCAGGGCCTCGCCCTTGTCACGACAGGCCTCGGTATACACCAGGGCCACTGCCGGGCTGGACAGGAAAAAGCGCGCGCCCTTGCCGCTTTGATGCTTGGCGAAACGCCGCACCGGATCATCACTGATGCCGCAGTACAGCGAACCATTGGCGGCCCGTACCAAGTAGACGAACCAGGGTTTGTCCGCTTCGGCGGGGCCTTGCGCAGGCAGATCGGGAGAGAGGTCGGCGGTCGTCACAAGATGGTCAACAGGTGGGCAAAGACAAGCCGCAATCTTATCAGCGACTGCCCTGGAACGCCCGCAACCCCTTCAGCGCCTGGGCCCTGACGGCGTTGCGCACCAACGGCGTCCACCCCAGCAGCAGGCCCTTGGTGCCCAACGCCTGGCGGGACCAGCGCCACAGATCGAAGCTGTCATGGTGCTCGCAGATCTTGCCATCGCGAAACACGAAGCGCGCCTGGATGTCGTTGATCACGATGTTGCCGGTCTGGCTGAACAGGTACGTCGCCACCCAGTGAGCACCGCCGGTACGCTCGTCGCTGCGCACGTTATCGAAGGTCAGGGAAAAGTCCTTGGCCCGGGTCGTCAACATGCGCCACATGTCGCCGGCATCGCGCCCGCGCAGCTCGCCAAACGCCGGATCGCTGAACAGCACGTCGTCGGTGTAGCAGGCGCTCATGGCGTCGGCGTCCAGGCGCTGGAAGGCCTGATAAAAACGGGTGATCAAGGCGTTGTGGGCATCACTCATGGACCGGCTCCGAAAAACGTTTCAGTAGGCCTGCACGATAATCTGCCAACGCGGGGAAAACTATCGTCATTCGCCATGAAAATGATATCAACGAAGGTCGGTGACTCTTTCGCTCTCGACCCCGACGTACAGCGCCCGGCCTGCGCCGATGCCCGCGATGATCGCCCCCAGGCCAACCAGGCCGAAGATCCAGCCGAGGGCATTCCAGCCCCCGGTCAAGTCATGGACCACCCCCACGGCGAAGGGCCCCAGCGACGCCAGCGTATAGCCGAAGCCCTGGGCCATGCTGGACAGGTTGGCGGCCACATGGGCATCCCGGGAACGCAACACGATCAGCGTGAGCGCCAGGCTGAACGTCGCGCCCTGCCCCAAGCCCAGCAATATCGCCCAGCCCCACAAGCCATCGATAGGGGCATAGAGGCAACCAAACAGCCCGCCCAAGGTCATGAGCATGACGATCACAATGGCCAGGCGCTGGTCCTTGCCACGCGTTGCCAGCCAGGGCGCCGCGAGGGAACTGATCAATTGCACGATGACCGAGCCGGACAGCACGAGCCCGGCCTGGGTCGGGGTCAGGCCACGTCCAATCAGGATCGAGGGCAGCCAGCCAAAGACGATATAGGCCAGGGACGATTGCAGCCCCATGTACAAGGTCACTTGCCAGGCCAGGGGATCACGCAGCAAGCCGCGGACCCGGTACGCCACCTGATGGGCGCCGTGTTTCTCGCCCACTTGCGGCAACCAGAACACCGCGGCCAACAGCGCCGGGACCACCCAGAACCCCAGGCCCAAGGCCCAGTTGTGGCCAAGGTGTTCGCTCAACGGCACTGTCGCCCCGGCCGCCAGCGCCGCGCCCAGGCACAGCGCCATGGTGTAGACACCGGTCATGGCGCCGGCCTGCTTGGCGAAGTCGCGCTTGACGATGCCCGGCAGCAGCACGCCGATCACACCGATGCTCGCACCGGCCAGGATACTGCCGGCGAACAGCCCAACCTGACCGAACGCACTGCGCAGGACAATCCCGCCCGCCAGTGTCAGCAAGATCCCCAGCACCACACGCTCGGCCCCGAAGCGCCGCGCCAGCACCGGCGCCAGCGGCGCGAACAGGCCCAGGCAAAGCACTGGCAACGTAGTCAGCAAACCGGCCTGGGCAGCCGACAGGCCAAGGCTTCTTGACACTTCGCTGAGCAGCGGCGCCATGCTCGACAACGCCGGGCGCAAGTTCAGCGCCACCAGGATCAGCCCGAGCAGCAACAGCCAGGGCCGGCGCACCAGAGGATGGCGTTGCTGGGCCTGTTCATCGTCAGCCTCGGCATCGATCAACAGTTCTTCGAGTTCGGCGGCACGTTTGCACGCCGTCGAGGTGGCAGGGTCAAGCAGATCGCGGGACATGGAAAGCTCGGGTTCAGGGTTCATTGATCAACTGCCGGCACAGGGCCTTGGCCTGCTCCGCGTCTTGGCGTTCGACCGCTTCGAGAATGTCGACGTGCAGGTCGAACACATGCTGATGGCGCGGCACGATATTGAGGCTGTGGCGCAACTGCGCGCCGATCACGCTGGAAAAGTAACGATAAAGCTCGCTGAGCGTTGGATTGTGCGCGGCATCCACCAGCAGGCGGTGGAACACCAGGTCGCAGGTGATGTAATGCTCCAGGTCGCCGTGGTAATGCTCGCCACTGGCCTGGAGCGCCTTGCGCAAGGCCAGCAAGTCTTCCTCGGTGCGCCGCAGCGCGGCCAGGCCAATGGCCTCGACTTCGAGGATATGCCGGGTTTCCCGGGCCTGGTCCAGCGAACAGCGCGACAGCACCTTGAGGGTATCGAGCGGGTCCACCGTCGCCCGTACATAACTGCCGTCGCCCTGGCGGATCTCGATCAGCCCGGAAAACGCCAGCACGCGCATGGCTTCGCGCACGGTATTGCGGCTGATACCCAGCTCGGCCACCAACTCGGGCTCGGTGGGCAAACGCTGGCCCACGACCCACACGCCATCACTGATGCGCTGGCGCAGTTGGTCCAGGGCTTGATCGACCAAGGACCGCTTAATTAATGGAGAAATGTCTGACATGGAGCTCACCCTTTCATCCAATCATAGGATGAATTTTCTGACATGTTAGTCAGCTTCGCGTAGGACGGCAACCGCCTAGGGTCAACGGGAGGTAAAGAAACGATATTTTCGATTAGTCAAAATTACCCTTTGAGGGTAATTTTAAGGACAAGGCACGCCGTTCTATGGAAAAGAACACACCCCACTACGCCTTGGCGGCGATACAGGCAGATGTCAGGCGGCTTAAAGGGAAAGCTTTCACCAGCACTGCGAAGAACACTGCTCGGACGCTCGGTTTAAACGTCTCGGACATGCAGCAGGTCATCCATGGGCTTGAGCGAAAACAGTTCTACAAATCGATGACCACCTATGACGATCATCGAGTCTGGCATGACGTCTACCACGCCAATTCACACGGTCTGCAGATTTACCTGAAGGTGACGTACCGCCCCAGCGGAGGCCCACCGGTCATTTCCTTCAAGGAGAAAAACTCATGAAACACCAGCAATGCTTCAGCTGTGGTGCCCCGGAAGGCATGTTGCATTTCGAAGGTCGCGGCGAAACCATGAGCGTCAAGGGACTGGAACGCCGGGTCGATGACTTGTCTGGCTGGGAATGTCAGATGTGCGGCGAAGTCGAGCTCGATTCAAGCTGCTCGGATCGCTACGACCACGCAGGTGATGAGCTGGTCAACGCGGCCAGGCGAATGATCGGCGAAGAGATCAAACGTGTCCGGCGCAAACTGCATCTATCGCAAAAGGAAGCGGTACTGCTGCTATCGGGCGGTGGACACAATGCGTTTTCCCGCTACGAGCGCGGCGAGGTAGTGCCACCCAAGGCGTTGATCTTGCTGATGCGCCTGCTTGATCGCTATCCGCATTTGCTTGCCGATGTCCATGCCTTCGCTGAAGACGCAGACTTGCGGCAATTCAAAACGACGGTGCACAAGGAACACGAGACCCTCACGGTTTCCTGAGCACCGATGCACAAAAATAAACCCGGAACACGTCCGGGTTTATTTCACTGCCTAAGACTGGATCAATGCAGAATCTGGCTCAGGAACAGCTTGGTGCGGTCGTTCTGCGGGTTGTCGAAGAAGTCGTTCGGCGCGGCCTGTTCGACGATTTCACCCTTGTCCATGAAGATCACGCGGTTGGCCACGGTGCGGGCGAAGCCCATTTCGTGGGTCACGCAGAGCATGGTCATGCCGTCTTCGGCCAGGCCGATCATGGTGTCCAGCACCTCTTTCACCATTTCCGGGTCGAGGGCCGAGGTCGGCTCGTCGAACAGCATGATTTTCGGTTTCATGCACAGGGCACGGGCGATAGCCACACGCTGTTGCTGACCGCCGGAGAGCTGGCCCGGATACTTGTTCGCCTGCTCTGGAATGCGCACGCGCTCCAGGTAATGCATGGCGATTTCCTCGGCCTTGCGCTTGGGCATCTTGCGTACCCACATCGGCGCCAGGGTGCAGTTCTGCAGGATGGTCAGGTGCGGGAACAGGTTGAAGTGCTGGAACACCATGCCGACTTCACGGCGGATCGCTTCGATCTGCTTGAGGTCGTTGGTCAGTTCCACGCCGTCGACCACAATGCGACCCTGCTGGTGCTCTTCCAGGCGGTTGAGGCAGCGGATGGTGGTGGACTTACCGGAGCCCGACGGGCCGCACAGCACGATACGCTCGCCCTGCTTGACGTTCAGGTTGATGTCTTTCAACACGTGGAACTGGCCGTACCACTTGTTGACGCCCTGCATCTGAATAATGCCTTCAGGGCTCACAGGCTGTTTGATCGCTTCACTCATAAACTACGCTCCTAACGCTTGTGGCCAGTGTCCAGCTTGCGTTCCAAATGCATGGAATAGCGGGACATACCAAAACAGAAAATCCAGAACACCAGGGCGGCGAACACATAGCCTTCAGTGGCCATGCCCAGCCATTTCGGGTCGGCGGCAGCTTGTTTCACGCTGTTGAGCAGGTCGAACAGGCCGATGATGATCACCAGGCTCGTGTCCTTGAACAACGCAATGAAGGTGTTGACGATACCCGGGATCACCAGCTTCAGGGCTTGCGGCAGAATCACCAGGCCCATGCTGCGCCAGTACCCCAGGCCCATCGCCGCGGCCGCTTCGTACTGGCCCTTGGGAATGGCTTGCAGGCCGCCGCGCACCACTTCGGCCACGTAGGCCGACTGGAACAGGATCACCCCGATCAGTGCTCGCAGCAGCTTGTCGAAGTTCATGCCTTCGGGCAGGAACAGCGGCAGCATCACCGACGACATGAACAGCACCGTGATCAACGGCACACCGCGCCAGAACTCGATGAAGGTCACGCAGACCACACGGATCGCCGGCATGTTCGAACGCCGGCCCAGGGCCAGGACGATGCCCAGCGGCAGTGCGCCGACGATACCGACGGTGGCGATCACCAACGTCAGCATCAGGCCGCCCCACTGGCTGGTCGCCACGGCATCCAGACCGAAAACGCCACCGTGCAGCAGGCACCAGGCAATGATCGGGTACAGTACCAGGAAGCTCAGGCCGTAGATCGCCTTGCGCGGGAAGCGCGAGATGAACAGCGGCGCCACGCCGAGCACTGCCGCCCACACGGTCAGGTCTACGCGCCAGCGCAGGTCCGCCGGGTAGTAGCCGTACATGAACTGGCCGAAGCGCTGCTGGATGAACACCCAGCAGGCGCCCTCCTTCGTGCAGTCGGCGCGAGTGGTACCGACCCAGTTGGCATCGAGGATTGCCCATTGCAGCAGCGGCGGTACGATCAGGTAGATCAGGTAGAACGCGAACAACGTCAGCAGCGTGTTGAGCCAGCTGGAGAACATGTTGGCGCGCATCCACGCCACCACGCCGATGCTACTGCTCGGCGGGGGCATGTCAGGTTTGAAAGTATGAGTCGTCATGCGCGTTTCCTCACCGCTCGATCAGCGCAATGCGCTTGTTGTACCAGTTCATCAGCAAGGAAATGCTGATACTGATCGCCAGGTACACACTCATGGTGATCGCGATCACCTCGATGGCCTGGCCGGTCTGGTTCAACACCGTGCCGGCAAACAACGACACCATTTCCGGGTAGCCGATACCGGCAGCCAGGGAGGAGTTTTTCGCCAGGTTCAGGTATTGGCTGGTCAACGGTGGAATGATCACGCGCAGGGCTTGCGGGATGATCACCTTGCGCAGGGTCGGACCGTTGCGCAGCCCCAGGGAGCGGGCCGCTTCGGTCTGGCCATGGCTCACCGACTTGATGCCCGAACGCACGATCTCGGCGATGAACGCCGCGGTGTAGACGGTCAAGGCGAGGGTCAAGGCCAGCAGTTCAGGAATCAGTACCCAACCACCGACGAAGTTGAAACCCTTGAGCTCCGGCATTTCCCAGTGCACCGGCGCACCAAAGAGCAGCGCGCTCAAGGCCGGGATCACCAGGAACAGCGCCAGGCCGACCCAGAATTTATGGAACGGTTCACCGGTCGCTTCGAAACGCTTGTTGGCCCAACGGGCCATGAGCACGATGGCGACAATCGCCAGCACGATGCTGATCACGAACGGCCAGAACCCTTCGGCCACCAGCGCGGCAGGCATGTTCAGGCCGCGGCTGCTGACAAAGAAGGTGTCGCCGAAGTTATGGGCGGCTCGCGGTCCCGGCATGCTCAGGAACACGGCAAAGTACCAGAACAGGATTTGCAGCAGTGGCGGGATGTTGCGGAAAACCTCCACATAGACGGTTGCCAGCTTGGCGATGATCCAGTTCTGCGACAACCGCGCCACGCCGACGATGAAGCCGAGGATGGTCGCCAGGATCACGCCGATGAACGTCACCAGCAGCGTGTTGAGCAACCCGATGACAAAGACGCGGGCATAGCTGTCCGCTTCGGTGTAGTCGATCAGGTGTTGGGCAATGCCGAAGCCGGCACTGCGTTCCAGGAAGCCGAAACCGGAAGTGATGCCCCGGTGCGCGAGGTTGGTCTGCGTGTTATCGAACAGAAACCAGCCCAGCGAAATAACCGCCACGATGGTGACGATCTGAAATACCCACGCACGCACTCGTGGATCGCTGAGGCTAAGCCTCTGCTTAGGTGCGCCGATTGAATTTTGCATGAAGTGCCCCGCAAAGAATGGAACAGAACATCACCCGGTGGTTGGCCCACCGGGTGATAGAACCATCAGCGCACTGGTGGTGCGTATTGAATGCCGCCAGCGTTCCACAGAGCGTTCAGGCCGCGGTCGATTTCCAGCGGAGTGCTCTTGCCGAGGTTGCGCTCGAACATTTCACCGTAGTTGCCGACTTGCTTGACGATCTGCACGACCCAGTCTTTCGGCAGTTTCAGATCTTTGCCGTATTCACCGTCAGCGCCGAGCATACGAGCCACGTCCGGGTTCTTGGTGGATTTGGCTTCGGCCTCGACGTTCTTCGAGGTCACGCCAGCTTCTTCAGCGTTGAGCAGTGCGTAGCCAGTCCAGCGCACGATGGCCAGCCACTCGTCGTCACCGTTACGCACGACCGGACCCAGGGGCTCCTTGGAAATGGTTTCCGGCAGAACCACGTAGTCCTTCGGCGAAGCCAGCTTGCTGCGCTGGGCGAACAGTTGGGACTTGTCGGAGGTCAGCACGTCGCAACGACCGGATTCCAGCGACTTGGCGCTTTCATCGGAGGTGTCGAAGGTGATCGGGGTGTACTTCAGGCCGTTGGCGCGGAAGTAGTCGGAAACGTTCAGCTCGGTGGTGGTACCGGCCTGGATGCAGATGGTTGCACCGTCCAGTTCCTTGGCGCTCTTGACGCCCAGCTTGTTGTTGGCCAGGAAGCCGATGCCATCGTAGTAGGTGATGAAGCCTGGGAATTTCAGGCCCATGCCCGCGTCACGGGAACTGGTCATGGTGGAGTTGCGCGAGAGCATGTCGATTTCGCCGGACTGCAGCGCGGTGAAGCGCTCCTTGGCGTTCAACTGGCTGAACTTGACCTTGGTCGCATCGCCGAATACCGCAGCGGCAACGGCACGGCAGAAGTCAGCGTCGATACCGACGATCTTGCCGGTCGAATCAGGCACCGAGAAACCCGGCAAGCCATCACTCACACCACATTGCACAAAACCTTTCTTCTGCACGGCATCCAGGGTTGCACCCGCCTGAGCGAACCCGCTGACACCGAGTACTGCTGCTGCAGTCACGACTGCCAGGGTGGATTTCAGTAACTTCATTCAAACCTCCAGTTTTGCTCTTGTTGTGTCGGAGCTCGAGTCCTGTCGCACCCTTTTGAGGCATTGCCGACCCTTGTTGGCTTTTTTTAGGGTCAACCGACGTCTGGACCTTCGCTATGAGTCTAATAATGAGGATGTCCGTAAACAGTGGTCATGCCCATCTCTCACCAATCGGCCGAACGGGCTGTAGCCCTTCACGTTCGCGAAGCCCGTAGCGGCTGCTGGCGAACATTCATCACCGGATTTCTGATATCCCATGCGGCGCGTCTAACTGATAGTGTTACCGCGCAGCGTAAGAATCATCACTCAGCAACCCCATAGCAAAGCCCGTACCAGACCGCTGCGCTTGGGCCATGTAAAACACGTCAAGACAAAAACTTTCAACTTTGCGACATCTAATTAACTGAGGCACCGGGAGCGCACTGTAATCACGCACTGATTGGGCGCACCCGCACAGATTTGGAGCACAACCATGACCGACCCCTTGATTCTCGAGCCCAGCGGCACTGTTGACGCGTGCGTTATCTGGCTCCACGGCCTGGGCGCCGATCGTTATGATTTCCTGCCAGTGGCCGAAATGCTGCAGCAAAAACTGCTCACCACACGTTTCGTTCTACCCCAGGCGCCAACCCAGCCAGTAACGATCAACGGCGGCTATGAGATGCCCAGTTGGTACGACATCCGCGCCTTGAGCCCGGCGCGGGCCATTGATGAACAGCAACTCGAAGCCTCGGCGCAACGGGTCATCGACCTGATCGAAACCCAGCGAGCCAGCGGAATAGACGCCTCGCGGATTTTCCTCGCCGGTTTTTCCCAAGGGGGCGCGGTGGTCTATCACACCGCCTTCGTGAAATGGCAGGGGCCACTGGGCGGCGTGATCGCACTGTCTACTTATGCACCGACGTTCAGCGATGAACTGCAATTGTCGGCCAGCCAGCAACGCATTCCGGTCCTGGCCCTGCACGGTCAATACGACGAAGTGGTACTCAACCCCATGGGCCGGACCGCAAAAGAGTATTTGAAGCAGCATGGTGTCACCGTGACATGGCAGGAATACCCAATGGGCCACGAAGTGTTACCCGAGGAGATTCATGACATCGGCACCTGGCTGGCCGAACGGTTGCGCTAAGAGGCCAATCGCCACGCCGGTCCTTTGACGATCCCACTACGCCGCGCCCGTTTCTTGCATTACACTGGCCGGCGTACATTCCTTAACCAATCGATGAGATGACCGTGCTCAAAGCACTCAAGAAGATGTTCGGTAAAAGCGAGGCCGAGCAACTCGCGCCTGGCTCCACTGCGCCGACCCACGGCCCGAGCCGTACCGATGCGCAACAACCGCGCCGGACGGCCCCCGTTGCACAGGCGAAAAAAGAACCCGTCGCCCA
>NZ_JACNDD010000164.1:0-13899 GCF_017351395.1 Pseudomonas sp. FW305-28 | reverse complement strand
CCTTGCTCCTGCATCCGCCGCAACAGCGCCACGGCGCTGTCCATGAACTCGAACGAAGCCACCCCCGCCTCCTGCGCCAACGCCAGCAACTGCCCTCGCCCCGCCAACCCGGGATATTCCTCGATGCGCTGCAAAAGGCGCCAGGCCAACGGGCTGAGTTCGGCAAAGCGCACCTCAAACCCAGGCGTGCGCCGCACCAGCAACAGCGTCGGCTGGGCCGGTGGCGTCGAGGGCTGGTAGCCCGGGGCCAGGCGATGCACCGGCCACTGGTACGCCAGCGGCCAGGCCAGGGGCGAGACACGCAGCGGCAGATCGAGCAAGGCGGCCTCATCATGACTCGACAACGGCTCGGCCTCGGATTGCAGCAGCGCCATCTCGACCCACTCATAGTGCGCCAGCTCCGCCACGAACGGCGGCCAGTCCGGCGATGGATGGGCCGCGAGGTAGGTCACGAACTCCTCGGCGATTTTACCGAACATGGGCGTGACGCAGCGGTGTTCGCGCAGGAACCGGCGCACACACGCACGCCATTGCTCCTGCCCCAGCACGCTCACCAGCACCGGAAAAGTGCCGCTGAGCAGCGAACGCATGTTCTCGAAGATCAGGTCGCGGTACACCTGCACCCGCGCCGCATCCATGCCGGCCGGAACCGGGCAGTGTTCCGGGTCGCGCAGGTAACGGGTCAGCGCCTGTTGCTGCTGGTGCAGCGTCTGCCGGGCCTCAGCCATGGCTCACCGCCTGCCGGGGGACGGCCGGGTATTGCAACTGGCGAATCGTCTGCAATTCGGCCACCAGCGCGGCATAGGGCGGGAAGTTGAAGTCCCGTTCGAGCAAGGTCGGCCGCACGCCGAAACGCCCGTAGGCCTGGGCCAGCAACGCCCAGACCAGCGGTTTGACCGGTGCGCCATGGCTGTCGATTTTCAACGTGTCGGACTCATCGTAATGCCCGGCCACATGCATCGCGACCACCCGCTCCGGCTCGAGGCCCGCCAGGAATGCCTGGGGATCGAAACCGTGATTGATCGAGTTGACGTAGACGTTGTTGACGTCCAGCAACAGGTCGCAATCGGCTTCGCGCAACACCGCCCGGGTGAATTCCAGCTCGCTCATGTCTTGTCGGGGGGCGGCGTAATAGGAGACGTTTTCCACCGCCAGGCGCCGCCCCAGCACATCCTGGGCCTGACGGATCCGCGCCGCCACGTGATGCACCGCTTCTTCGGTAAAGGGCAGCGGCAACAGGTCATACAGATGCCCGTCATCGCCGCAGTAGCTCAAGTGCTCGCTGTAAAGCGGCACGTTGAAACGCTCGAGAAACCCGCGGACCTGGCCGAGAAACGCCAGGTCCAGCGGCGCCGGCCCACCCAGGGACAACGACAGGCCATGGCACGTCAACGGATAACGTTCGGCCAGCGAATGCAAGGCGGCCCCATGGGGGCCGCCGATTCCGATCCAGTTTTCCGGGGCCACTTCGAGAAAATCGAAATCCCCGGCCGGTGCCTGGCGCAGCTCATCGAGCAAGGCCCGACGCAGGCCGAGGCCTGCCGAGGGTTGAGGTAAATTCAACATGACACATCTCTCCTGGGGGAAACGAGATGTGGAGAGCCTCATGGAACGAACACCCACCCCACGATGGAAACCCAACACCCGTGGCGAGGGAGCGGGCATCAACCCATCAGGCTCACCACCCGGGGCGAATCAGGACTCGATAGCCGCCCCGCACTTGCCTTCGCCACATTTGCCTTCCGCGGTCTTCGCCTGGGCCGACAGGTATTGCTTGGCTTCCGGCAACGAGATGCCGCCGTCGTGGTTGGCGTCGATCTTGTCGAACTCCGCCGCGCGCTCCGGTGCAGCGGCGATGAACTCGTCCCGCGACACCTGGCCATCGTGGTTTTTATCGGTCTTGGCGAACTTGTCTTCGCCGCACTTGCCTTCGGCGGGCTTCTTCACGGTATCGGCTGCCGCCAAGGTGTAGCCCTGGGCCAGGTCGTTCATGGTCAAGGCCGAAGCCGCCGTGGAGAGACCCAGGCCGCCGACCAGGGCCAGGCCGAGTGCAAGGGACGAATTGCGAGAGAAGTTGAGCATGGGGTATTCCTCTGACGATTGACGATTAAGGCGCCAGTCATCCGCACCGAGGCTCGGTGTCGGCTGGCTGGCGTAGTTAATCGCCGGTGTGTATCCGGCCTGTGTCGCCGGCCTGGGCCTTCGTCAAGCGGGTGTATCCGGGCCTGTCCTGTACACACTGCGATACATACCCGTCCCAACGGGATGTCGCCCTCAAGTGGGCATCACGCTTGAAGGCCCGCACATGACGAAGACAACGCAGCCCGTCGGCCCCTTCGTTAACACGACTCAGTAAATCAGCCCATCCGCCGATACAAGACAGGTGCGGGTGAAATCGCTTTTTGGCTGATGACTTATCTTTATGATTGAAAATGCTGGCAACGACTCGACTGTCCTTTCCCCGGGCTCGCCAACCCGTAGCTTCACCCGTCGCACTTTTCCGGCCATCATGCTCCTGCTGTTTGTCATGTCCGCATTGGCGATCGCCGTGTTGCTCAACATCACCGGTACCCAGGACCGACGCGCCCGTGAGCAGAGCCTGTTTTTCGCCCAACGGGCCATCGAGGGGATCCGCACCGGCATCGGCCGGGACCTGAGCGACTATTCCAAATGGAGCGACGCCTACCGGCACCTGCACGTCAAGGTCGACAAGGAATGGGCCTATGACCAGGAAAACGTCGGCAGCAGCGTGTATTCGCTCTACGGTTACCAGGCGGTGTTTGTCATTTCCCCGACCGGCAAGACCGTCTATTCGGTGATCGATGGCCAAATGAGCGACGTCGATGCCGATACCTGGCTGACCGGCGATCTGCGCGCCCTGTGGAACAAAGCCAGCACCGAGGAAAATCACGACGAAGTGGTCGTCGAGATGCTGCATCACGAAGATGCCCCTGCATTCGTCGCCGTGTCCGCCATCACCACCGGCACGGACAACAGCGTGGCGCAAATTCCCGGCCCGCCCAGCCTGATGCTCTTCGTCAAGGTCCTGGACCCCGGAGCCCTGAAAAACCTGGCGCGGGACTTCGCCCTGCCCGATGCCCATATCGCCAGGACACCAGGCCCAGCCGATACCGCCCAACTGCTGCTCGACAACCTGACCCTGGAGGCCCTGGCCTGGCGACCCCAAACCCCGGGGCAGGATCTGCGCAAGGGGCTGCTGCCTTTGCTGGCCCTGGCGCTACTGGCGCTGGGAATCCTGGCGCTGGCCGTCCTGCGCCATGCCTTGGTGATGCTTCGCGCCCAGGAAAGCCAATACGCCAGCCTGCTGGCCCACCGCAAGGCACTGGAACGCAGTGAAGAACGTTTCCGCGACATTGCCGAAGTCTCATCCGACTGGTTGTGGGAGGTCGATTCGACCGGGACGCTGACCTACCTGTCGGAGCGCTTCGAACAAGTGACCGGGTTCAGCCCCACCGAATGGCTGGGCAAGCCCCTGCAACGGCTGCTTCATCCCCATGGCGGCTCGATCTCGATTGCCCAATGGCTGCTCGGCGGCGCCAACAGCCTCTCTTCGGCGCCGCTGCTGTGCGAGTACACCGCACGCAACCAGCGCATCCGCACCTGCAAACTGTCGGTACGGGCCATCGAGGCCGGCACCCTGGGTTTTCGCGGCACCGCCACCGACATCACCGACGAGCTGCGGGCGCTGGCCCAGATCAAGCACCTTTCCTTGCATGATCCGCTGACCGGGCTGGCCAACCGCAACCGCTTGTTCGATTGCCTGCGCGAACACCTGGACCGACCTGATCGCCCGCCTCTGGCGCTGCTGAACCTGGACATGGACCGGTTCAAGCCGGTCAACGACTCCCTGGGCCATGCCGTGGGCGATAAAGTGCTCAGGGAAGTGGCGCATATCCTCCAGCAAAACGTCCGTGACACCGATCTGGTGGCGCGCCTGGGCGGTGATGAATTTGTCATTGTCATGCCCGACCCCGGCGACGCCGACGATCTCGATCAACTGTGTGAACGGCTGATCGATTGCATGCAACGGCCCATGCACCTGGACGGCAATACGCTGTACCTGGGAGTGAGCATCGGCGTTGCCTGGGCGCAGCCCGGTGACGAACGCGCCGATGAAC
Organism: Pseudomonas sp. FW305-28; assembly: GCF_017351395.1. Lineage (NCBI taxonomy): Bacteria > Pseudomonadati > Pseudomonadota > Gammaproteobacteria > Pseudomonadales > Pseudomonadaceae > Pseudomonas > Pseudomonas sp. FW305-28. The sequence goes on along the minus strand of NZ_JACNDD010000164.1, from coordinate 9,760 downwards.
TGTTGCGCCACGCCGATATCGCCTTGTATGCGGCCAAGGCAGGAGGCCGCAACACCTGGCGCGTGTATGTGGAAGCCATGGGCAACCTGGCCCGCGACCGACGGCGATACGAGCAGCAACTGCGCGACGCCATGCAGCGGGACCAACTGGAACTGCGCTACTTGCCTCGCTTCGATGTGAGCGCCGAGCAACTGCACGGTTTCGAAGCCCAGACCTTTTGGCACCATCCCGAAAAAGGTGAACTGGGTGGGGCCGACTTCATACCGGTGGCCGAAACCTCGGGCCAACTGGAAGAGCTGGGTACCTGGATGTTGATCAATGTCTGTGAAGAGGCCGCGACCTGGCCGAGCGCCGTCAATGTCTCCATCGCGGTTTCACCCCGGTGGTTCAACAGCAGCTTCCTGCTCGACCAGGTGCAAGAGGCCCTCCAAGCGAGTGGCCTGGCGCCTCACCGGCTGACCCTGGAAGTGGCCGAAGGGGTCCTGCTGGCCGACCACAAGACCGTCGCCAGCACCCTCCATGCGCTCAAGGACCTCGGCGTGCGGATCAACATCGACAAATTCGGCACCAGCATCGCCTCCCTGCGCGAGGTGCTGGACCAGCCGTTCGATGGCATCCGCTTCGATCGCAACATCCTGTCGCAGCTGGGCCTGGAGGACGACAAGGAAGGCGTCCTGGCGATGATCCGGTTGAGCCGCAGCGTAGGGCTTATGGTCACCGCCGAGGGCATCGAAAACGCCCGGCAATTCAGCCAACTGCGCAACGTGGCCTGCGACCATGTCCAGGGCCCGTACTTCGGCGCGGCACTGGCCCGCTCGGAAATGGCCTCGTTCTTCACCACGCCGCGGTGGCTGTAACCCACGTCCCACCGCTATCGCGAGCAAGCTCGCTCCCACAATGAGACCTGCGGTGCATGCAAAGCTCCTAAACCCCTAGCTCCCACAATGGGCGCTGTGGTGCAGGCAAAGCTCATGGACACCCCAGATCCCTGTGGGAGCGAGCTTGCTCGCGATGACGCCAGCACAGCCCACCTCACTGCAAGCTCAATCCCCTACAAACTCAACCGCCCCCGCTCCTCCTCGGTCAGCCGCTGGCGGTTCTGCTCGTCCAAAGGCCCCGCGCCCAGTACCTGCACCGGGCTGGCCGGGTCGTAGGCGCGAGGCGCGTCGCGGTTGGCGCCATCGCGTGACGGGGCCAGTTGCTCGGAGCCAAAACTCACCACCTGCACCGTAAACACCGACGCCTGGTTCTGCCGCGCCGCGTTCTGTTGCTGACGGGCCACGTCTTCAGCCGCCTGCGTCGCCGAAGACGCCGCCGAACTGGCCGAGGTGATGGCCCCGGTGTTCACCGAGGCCGCCAGCGGCACGCCGGAGGATTTGCCCTGGGTCTGGATGTTGGCTGCGTTCACCACAGTCAACGCCGCGATGTTGACGTTGCCCGACACCCGGATCCCCGCCTCGCCCGCATCGATGGTGCCCAACGGCGCGATCAGGTCGATATCCCCCGGCGCCACTTCGGCAATGGGGTTGAGGGTGGCGATACCGGCCCCGGTGCTCGGCACCGAAGGCGACAGCGTCACGTTGCCCCAGGTGTCATACAAACGCTTGGGCGGCGTGTACACCACGGTGGTCTTCGAACCCCGGCCGGCGTTGATATCGCCCTGGGCCGACCAGCCGAGGATCGAGCCGCCAAAGGTGGTCATGATCCGGCTCTGCCCCAGCAGGATGCTGTTCTGCGCATACAACTGGATATCGCCCTCGCCCTGGGTAATGACCCCGGCGGTGGACGGCGGTGCGTTACCCTCGATGCCGAACGTCTGCCCGCCACCCGGGGTGAGCATCTGGATACTGCCACCAAAATCGGTGTGCACCCCCGCCCCGCCGAACATCGTGATGTCGCCCTTGTAGGTGATCGCATTGCCCGCCACATCCTTGCTTGGGAACAACAAGTCGATAGCCTCCCGGCCTCGCAGGTAGCTGCCCTGGCGCACGCCGCCCACTTCGTTGTACTCACGACCACCGGCCTTGAGCTCGGCGAAGTACACATCCCGGGCAAACACCCGCTGCTGCTCGGCCGGCAACGCCGCGAAGTAGCTGCGGGCCTGTTCGCTGTCACCGCTGAAGCCGAAGCGCTTCTCCAGCCAATCCACCAATTCGGTTTCATAGGTCTTGGCGACCTTGCCGTCCTGGTTCGCCAGCGGCACACCGGCCAAGGCCTGGTTCGCCGGGTCCAGGTAGGCCTTGACGAAGCGCTCGTAATCCGCGCCGTTGAGACCCGCGCCGGCTTGCAGCACCAGGCTCGCGCCAGGGCGCGAATCCCCCGGCACCACGGCGCCGAGGCTGGTGATGCTGACCTTGTCGTCCATCAGGATGTTGCGCCCGGCGGTGATTTCCAGCAGGCCGGGACCGGCGACGTTGAAGTTGCTGTAGAGGATGTCGCGCCCGGCGGAGACGATGGAGATGTCGGTGGGGTTGTTGTGGATGAAGAGGTTGCCGGTGCTGGTGTACTCCCCCGTGACCGACTCACCGCCCCTGCCGCCACTCAGCGGGGTGCCGCTGCTGACGATGTCCCGTCCGGCCATCATCCACACCGACCCGGTTCCTTCGTAATAGGTCTGGCCGAATCGGCTGTCACTCGGGGTGGTGAACGTCATCGCCCGCCCGCTATTGACGGCCAGCAAGTCGCCCTTGAGCGCATAGAAACGGGCAGGATCGGTGTTGGTCGCCCATTCGTCGGCAGCGCTGCTGCTGTCAAAAGCAAACAACGGCAATGTATTCGCGCCTATGGAGACACTATTGGCATCGGCAGAGAGGTTACTGACCACCACACTTCCATTGACAAGCCCCATGAAAGCCGGCCGCAGCGGGGTGGCCATGGCCGCAGACGAGGCCCCGGAACGACTGACCGTCAGGTCGCCGCCATAGATGGAGTCGCCGGCCAGGAACTGCAGCTCGCTGTTGATACCGGGTGCGAGTAGCAGCGCCCGGCGATAACTGCCATCGTAGCCTGCGGTACCAAAAACCTTGGCCTGGCCATAATAAAGACTGCCACTGGCGGCCACAGCCCGCAGGATGGAGGGATAGACCACCGACAGGTCGGTCTCGATTTCTGACACCAGGGGCGTCATATTGCCCCCCGACGACCAAAGGTCCACTGCCGTATTGGCCGTCCACAGCGTAAACCAGCTCACACCCGCCCCATTGATCTCGCCATTCTTGAAGGGCGAAACGCTCATTATCGGCGCTCTCCCCGGGTCTACGACCTCCTGCACCACCAGGTCGCCCAGGGTCGAAAGATTGAACGTGGCGTCGCCTGGCATCAGGGTCAAGCCACCGGTTGCCTGGCCGCGTGTGGAGCGGAAGGAATCGTAAGCCCGCGTTTCCCCCGGGGACTGGTCCGTGCCCTGATTACCGTAGCGCAGGTCGATTCGCCCGATCGCGCTGCTGTCGAGCTGCGCATGCCCACGCAGATTGATCACTGCGCCACTGAGACGCCCGTCCGTGAGCCGGCTATCGGAATTCAGAACGCCCCCCACCCGCAGCCTCAGGTCACCACCGCCGGTCAATTGCAGGCTGCCATCAGCGCCCACACGTCCGGTGCTGCCCACCGCCAACAGCAGCCCCTGGCTACGAGGGCTGATGTTTGAGTTGAAGTCGCCACCGGCGAGCCGGTTCAACACGCCCGCGTCACCCTTCACCTGTACATCCAGATCACCGCCACCCAAAGTTCCGAACCCGGTGAAGGCGGCCATTTGATCAGCGCCACCCGATACCGTCGACGCGGTATAACTACCGAAGTTGATCCACCAGGCGGTCGGCTGGCTGCTCACTGAATCACCATTGCCCTGGCGCCAGAGCCAATTGCCCACATTGGCCGAGTCCTGGCCAATGTCGGCGGGATTCGGTCGTCCGTTCGGGGTTGCTGCAGGCGCGGTCAGGTTACCGCTGAGGTCGCCGCCGACCTTGAGCAACAGATTACCGCCCGCGTCCGGATACCAGGCGCGATAGAGACTTTCAGTGCCGCCATCGACCAGCTTTTCGTTGCTGCCATCCTCGTCGTTGAGCACCTTGCCGTTGGCGCCCAGGGCCTTGGGCTGGTTGTAGGGATCGCCCGGGAACGTTGGTGCTGACGAGGTGCCGGCGGTGTAGATGCCGAACAACGAATCCATGCGCAGGCTGCCACCGCTAAGCAGTTCCAGGTCCCCGGTACCGGTGCGGATGACGCTCGGACGGACACTGCCGGCAACCGCTTCATACTCCACGTCTGCGGGGGCACAGACGCTCGGCGCCGCGTCGCAGAGTGACTGAACCGAATCGAACTGGAAAAACTGCGCAGCAGCCTGACTGATCAGCTCGCCGGCCTTGACCTCAAAGCCGGAACCTGCCAATTCCTCCTCCGCGGCCTTGGTCCATCTGTAAGAAGCTTGAAGCGCGCAAATACCGGCGAAATCCGCACAGAAGGCGTCAACCGAGTCGTAGCCAAAATTGCTCACGATGTCCAGGTCAACGGTTTGGCCTAGCTCTACCGTGAACCCCGCGCCCGCCAGCTCATCGACCCCTTGTTGAGTCCACCGATAGGTGCCCTTGGCCGGCACGGATTTGCCAAACATGCCGTAGTGACTATCGGCAAGACGCAAGTCGCCTTGTACCGGATCGGGCTGGACGATCCGGCTGTCCGCCGCCGTCGTATCGGCCCCGGCCACCAACCGCAACGACCAGGATTGCGAACCCTCGGCGAGCATCGGCGCGACGGCCCACATCCGCCCCTGGCTGCCAGCGACTTCCGGACGTAGCTGGATCGACTCGACGCCATCCGGCAACTTCACATCGGTGCCCGAGGGGATCAGCGAACCACGGTTCAGCGCCAGGCTGCCGTCCAGCCTGAGGATATTGCTCTGGACATTGCCCGCGTTGGCCACATTGGGCAGCGCCACGCCCTTGGGCCAGGTGAAACCGAGCAATGCGGCGGCGCCGCTCAACACGCTGCCAGCGCCCAACTGCGAGCCGGCTTCGAGGGTCTGGGCCCGGCTCAGCAAAGTGCCCGCGGCAAACAGCAGGTTGCCGGAGGCGTCGTGCACCGCCGCCGCCAATACCGTGCCGGCCGGCAGTTCCAAGGGTTGTTCCAGGATCGCCGCCACTGGCAACCGGGTGCCGGCCGCCAGGGTCACGTTTTTGATGGGTAAGTCGTAGTTGAGCGTGGTTCCCGCCGGGAACGCCGTACCGTCGGCCAGGGTCACGCCGGCACCGGGGACAACGATGTCGCCACCGGTGAAATCGATGCCGGGCAGCAACACCCAGCCTTTGTCATCCTGAGTGGCGGGCGGCGGAGCGAATCCGTCGTTGATGCTGCCGTAGATACTCAGGTCGCCCCCGGCGCGCAGGGTCAGCGCGCCGGCCTCGCCGGAACCGTACACGGCGGTTTGCCGGGTGTGCGGGTTGACACTGGCGTAGCGATAACCGGACAGGTCCAGGTCCCCCTGCACCACCAGGTCACCGTCGGCCGTCGCACTGACGATCTCGACGCCGGGCCGTAGGTGGAACGCATCGACATAACGGGCGTTGTTCAGACCAGCGAGTTTGCGTTGCATCAAATCGCTGTTGGCCAGCGCCGCGTTGATGAAGGCGAGGCTGTCCTGATGCTTGCCATCCAGGTAGGCCTGGTCGATGACCTGATAAGGACGGCCACTGGCCGCCGGATCGCTGCCAAAGGCGGCGTCGTTGTATTGCCACATACCATTGACGGCGATGGACCGTGCGCCCTGGATATCCAGGTTGCCGCTGGCGTCGATGGCAATGTCACCGTGGGTGGCATCCGGGCCGGCGCGCCGGGCATTGAGCTCCAGGGTGCCGCGAGCGCGACCATCATGCTGCCCCGCAGGCGCCGCGGTGCCATGGCGCAAATCGATGCGCGCACCATCGGCCAATGTCAGCACGCCGCCCCGGGAGGTCAGGTCGACCATGGCGCGGTTCGGTGAGTCGATGATCTTGCCGTAGCTGTCCACCCGCAGGCGATTGCCGTGGGCATCGAGCACCGCGTTGCTGCCCAGGGTCAGAGAGCGCCCGGCGGCGAGCCGGATGCTGCCGACCCGTTCGCCGCTGGCGTCTACCTTGCCATTGACCAACAGGTTTCCGTTGTCGACCGATACACTGATGGTCGAGGCCTTGAGTTCGTTGCCGATCACCAGGTCGCCCTGCTTGAGCTGGAAGCCACGGGAGCCGTAGACCTGCCCATCGTTCAAGCGTTGGTTCAACGCCGCGAACTGCTCGCTGAGGCTGCCGCTGGCGCCCAGGCGCTGGGCCTGGATTTCCACGCCGCCGGCCTGGTACGGCATGGTGGTGCCGCCGGCGTCGTATTCGCCACTGCTGCTGCCGAGGATTTGTCCTTGCAGGTCGACCAGCCCGGCCGCCTCGTCCAACGCCACCGCACTGAGCCGGCCAGCCTGATTATTGCGAGCCGAGAGGTCGATGCTTGAACCATCCGCCTGGCGGATGTTGCCGTTGCGGCTTTGCAGGATCACCTCGCCACCGGCGCTGTAGCGCGTGACATCGTTGAAGGTGACTGCGCGCCCAGCCACGTCGATCAGCGCTCCATCGGCGAGGGTCAGGTCATCCGTTGCGCTGAGGGTGAGCTTGCCGCTGGGCAGCACCACGGCACTGGCCAGGTTGAGGCTCTGCCCCTTGAGGGATAACTCACCCCCAAGCCCGGAGACAGCGCCCGGCTTAGCGGTCGTGCCTGCCACATTGACCGCCCCACCTACGGTGATGCGGTTGACCGAACCGGCCTCACCGGTGAGCAACGGGGTAAGGATATTCAGATTGCCGCCGCTGTAGGCGTAGCCTGTTTTCGCGTCATAGGCGCCTTGGCTTTGATACACCGCCAGGCTGCCCTTGTGGTTGGCGGTCAAGCGTTCGCTGGCGCTGAGGTTGACGTTGGCGAATCCCAGCGCCAGGCGATCCAGGGTGGTGATCGAGCTGGGCTGGGCGAAGGCACCGTAACCGAACTCGATCCGTTGGGCCTGGATGTCCAGGCGACCGGCGCCGGTGCCCGCCCCACCAGCAATCACCGAACCCGGCGCGCCGACGGCACCGTTCCAGATCAGGTTGGCGGTACGGATAGTCGCCACGTCATTGGCGTTGCCGGCGCCATAGATGGCCGGGGTGCTGAGCATCAGGTTGCTCAGGCGCGATTTGCCGGTGACCGGGTCATACGTGTCGAGGCTGACGGTTGCGTAGAAGTTCAACGCCTCGCGGGCCGACAGCTCTAGGGTTTCCAGGGCCGGTGCGCCATATTCGGTGTCGCCACGCAACAGGCGATCAAGCACGGTCTGGCTCAGGGTCAGCCCCGCTGGCAAGACCTGGCGCATCGCCGCATCGCTGAGTGCCTGGGCGGTGCCGACGTTGATATTACTCAGGGCCAGGGTCAGGTGACGGGTGCCGTAGCGCACTTGGTCGCTCAGGGCCACGCTGCCGCCCGAAGCAGCGACGATACTGCCCTCGGAATGAATCCGTGTGACGCCACTGCACGCTATCAGGCTGCAACCGCCGATGTTGATGGAGCCGTTGGAACCCGACTCGGGCGCAAGCACATTGAGCAAACCGTTGGAGGCAGCCAGCATGCTGTAGTTGAGCGATTTCCCGCTCAGGTTATAGATAAAACCATCACGGGCGTCATAGGCGGCCTTGCCCCGGCCAATGGTATTGATGGCGGCGCCTTGCTCCACCAGCACTTCCCCGCCACTGGAGAGAAGGAATACTTCGGGAGCTGCCAAGGTCGCGCCTTCGCGCAAGATCACGCTGCTCGACACCTTCTGCGGGCTGATGTAATTGCCGCCTTGTCCATAGATCACTGAAAACTGGCCACCGATCACTTGGCGCGAGGCATTCAACGCATTCAGGCTCTCGGCATTGAGGGTCACGCCTTCGAAGCCGGCCGTCGCCCCACTTCCCTCGGCTACCACCTCCAACGCCTTATTCGCGATAGCAGTCACAGCGACAGTACCACCATACCCCCCCGTTTGAGGCGCGAACTTGCCGATGCCCTTGAAGGAAAACGCCTGATCTCCCGCGCCAGGCGACAGGCTTAACTTCAAGGTCTTGGCATCGACCGGCAAGACGGCCCGAGGCACGCCCAGGCGAGCGGCATCGGCCACGGCAAACTGGGCGTAGCTGGTTTCGTTATATTGCGAGTAGCGACGCAGCACATCCCCCGACGTCAGGATGACCTGGCTGGGCAAACTGTCGCGCTGTCCGGTATTGGCGACCGAGAGCACGCCAGCGGTGGTCCAGGAGCCGTTGCGCATCTGTTGCGCGCCCGTTGTGAGGCCTTGCCCCGCCAGGCCGTTGACCTCGACTCGGAACGCTCCTGGCATCAACGCATACGTGGACGGCATCAGGGTATAGGTACCGGCGGCGAGCCCTGGCACACCGGCGCCAATGGTAATTTGCTGGCCTACTCGCGGATCCACCGCACCGCCTTCGGGGGCGACCGGCGCATACTGGCTCTGATTGCCCGGCACGATAGCGTAGACCGGATTGCTGGACAGCCCTGGCAGGGTGAAGCCGCCGTTCGCGCCAATTTGTACCAACGGGTTGAAGCGTGCGTCGGTGGAACCGCCACGGCCGGAGATGAAACCAGCACCGAGCAAGTCACCGCCACCCGACAGGTCGAGTACCGAGCCTTCCTGGCCCTCCACCGACTTGCCGCCCAGAATCACGCCGATATTAATGTCGCCGTTTTCGGAAGGAACCGCGCCTTGCCCCAGCAGCACAACCTTCTTGCCGGCATACTGGTAACTCTGACCATCGACAGTGCCGCCATACGGCATGACCAGACCCAGGCCACTGACCGAGGTCAAGCTGCCCGGCAACAGGTTGATCCGATCGGTGATGGCTTCCCCGGGACCACCATTGGTGCCGATTTCAATCAAACCCAGCGGTGCCCGTACCACCCCGCCCTGTTCAATCCTTGCGCTACCCAATTGCAAGCGCCCGAATGCCGAGTAAGGCACCTGGGACGTGGTTTGGGTCGTTCGCCCGATGACCAGGCTGCGCAAAGGATCATATTGCGGCGTTCCCTCCGCGGTCATGCTCCAACCCGCCAAAACCCGGGCGCCAACGCCCGTCGCTGGATACAGCTGAGCGGCTTGCAACATCATGTCCGAAGGCGTCAGGAGTTGGGTGGTAAAGCCTGTAGGCAATCCATCGTTCGAGAACCCGGCCAGGAATCGCACATCCCCCCGACTGCTTAACTGAACCCGGTCAAAACCGGCGCGCTCCAACTCGACCGTGCTGCCGTCGGCCTGTCGCACGGTACCCTTGCTACTGAAGGTCACGTTACCCTGCACATCCAGCAGGTCTGCGTTGACAGAAAACACGGCCTTGTTCGTCTGCAACGATACGCCGCCATCGACCACCGGTCGGACGTAGTTATCCCTGTTTGGAAGGTTGGCCGCGGGGCCCGACAGCAGTACATGGGAAGCATTGAGTTGAGCCCGGGTATTTGGCGCGGCTGCACGGGTTACAAAACTGCGGGCATACAGGCTCAGGCTTTGGCCAAGGGACAACGACACGTCGCCATCGATGCTCAACAGCCCGTTGCTCAACAGCGCCAGGCTGTCGAAGCCACCCGACTGGACCTGATCCACACCCAATCGGCCGTGACCGTAGACCAGTGAATCCGCCGAGGTTTCGGCCGTGTCGCCCGGCAGGGTCGCTTGGGCGTTTTGCCCGAGCACCAGCTCACGCACTTGCAACACCCGGTC
>NZ_JACNDD010000163.1:0-13960 GCF_017351395.1 Pseudomonas sp. FW305-28 | reverse complement strand
GCCACCGTACTCGGCCGTGGCGACAACACGCTCACCAGCACAAAACTCACCAGCGCCACGCTCAGGCTGTAGTAGATCGGGGTGTTGGCGTCCAGGCCGTCCTTGAGCATGAAGAACAGCGCGGTCAAGAAGCCCAGCGACATGCTGGTGATCGCCCCGGCAGTGGTGGCGCGTTTCCAGTAGATGGCGCCGATCAGCGGGATCAGCATGCCGCCCACCAGCAGGTTGTAGGCCAGGGTCAGGGCGCTGATGACGTCGCTGACCACCAGGGCGATCACCAGGACCACCGCCCCCATCAGCAGGGTCGCGATGCGGTTCTCGTGGACGTCGCCACTGCCGCTCTCACGGCCCTGGCGCAGGCGGGGCAGCAAGTCCTGGACCACCGTGGTGGACGCGGCGAGCAGGCCCGCTGCGGCGGTGGACATCAAGGCCGCCAGGGCCGCGGCGATCACCAGGCCGCGAATGCCGTTGGGGAGGCTGGTCTGCACCACGCTGGCGAAGGCGTTGTTGACGTTCTCCAGGTCCGGCAGCAACACCTTGGCCGCCATGCCGATCAACGCCCCGGCCAGGCCATACAGCACGCAGTACAGGCCGGCGGCGGTGCCGGCCACTTTGGCTACGCCTTCGCTGCGGGCGGTGAACACGCGCTGCCAGATGTCCTGGCCGATGAAGATGCCGAAGAAGTAGATCAGGAAGTAGGTGAGGATGGTGTCCCAGCCAATCGCGGTGAAGTCGAAGTAGCTGGTTGGCAGTTTAGCCACCATGGCATCCCAGCCGCCCGCGTCACTGATGGACATCGGCATCAGCAGGAACACCAGGCCGACGGTCATGATCAGGAATTGCACGATGTCGGTGAGGGTCAGCGACCACATGCCGCCGATGGTGGAATACAGCACCACCACGCCACCGCCCACCAGGATCGACACCCAGAACGGCAAACCGAACAACACCTGCATCACGGTGCCGATGGCAATGGTCGAGGTGGCGCCGATCATCAGTGCGTAAACCAGCATGATCAGCGCACTGGCCTGGCGCGCCGCCGGGTTGTAGCGGCGTTCCAGCACTTGGGTCACGGTGTAGATCTTGAGCTTGAGCAACGGCTTGGCGAGGAACAGGCTCAGGCCGACGATGCCCAGGCCGATGGCGCCGCACAGCCAGAACCCGGAAATGCCGTAGACGTAGCCCAGGCGCACGGTGCCGATGGTGGATGCGCCGCCCAGGACGGTGGCGGCCATGGTGCCTAGGTAAAAGCCCGGGCCGAGGTTGCGCCCGGCCACCAGGTAGTCGTCACGGGTCTTGGCGCGGCGCATGCCGTACCAGCCGAGGGCGATCATGCCGGCGGCATAGATGAGAACGACGATTAAGTCCAAAGCCATGGTGGCGTGTCTCCGATTGTTTTTTTTATAGGAAGTCGGGGTGATGTCGGGTGACGCTTTTGTGGCGAGGGAACTTGCTCCCGCTCGGTTGCGAAGCAATCGCTATTTCGGGAGCGCTCCGCACTGGAGCGCCAGCCCGGTCCAGCGGGAGCAAGCTCCCTCGCCACAAAAGCTCCCGGCCTCAGGTGTTGCATTTACAGCCAGGTGATGCGTTCACCTCGGGTCAGGCGGTCTGCCCGAGCTGCGGTTTATCGATGGACGCCGAATCGTTCCTACGCGGATCATCCGGCCCATACACCGCCGCCGGCTCTGGGAACAACCCAAGCAGCACCAGGTACACCACCGAGGCCAGGCCCAGGGTCACCGGCAGGCTGATGTCGATCCCGCCGGCCAATTCCCCCAGCGGCCCGACGAACTGCCCCGGTAGGTTGACGAAGCACAACCCCACCAGCGCACTGGGGATCCACGCCCCCAGGCCGCGCCAGTTCCAGCCGTGGCTGAACCAGTAGCGCCCGCCGGTTTCACCGCGGGTGAACACTTGCAGGTCATCCGGGCAGTAGAAGCCGCGGCGCACCAGCAGGCCGATGATCATGATCACCATCCACGGTGTGGTGCAGGTGATGATCAGCACGGCGAATGTGGATACGCTCTGCACCAGGTTCGCCGCGAAGCGCCCGATGAAGATAAAGGCAATCGACAGCACGCCGATCAGCAGCGTGGCCTTGACCCGCGACAGCACCCGTGGGAACACGCTGGACATGTCCAGCCCGGTGCCATACAGCGACGTGGTGCCGGTGGACATGCCGCCGATCACCGCGATCAGGCACACCGGCAGGAAGAACCACCCCGGCGAAACCGCCAGCAGCCCGCCCACGTAATTGTTGGCCGCAATGTAGTCCGGCGCCTTGATCGCCACGATGGTGGCGGTGGCGAGGCCGAACAGGAACGGGATCAATGTCGCCAGTTGTGCCGCGATCACGGCCAGCATGATGCGGCGCTTGGGCGTGTCGCGGGGGATGTAGCGCGACCAGTCGCCCAGGAACGCTCCGAAGGAAATCGGGTTGCTCATGGCTACCAGCGCCGCGCCGATGAAGGCCGCGTAGAAGCCCGGCTGGCCGAGGCTGACCGTGCCGGCGAACTGGCTGTCGAAGGTCGGTGCGAAGGCGAAAATGCCCAGCAGGAACAGCAGGCTGGCGGTCCACACGGCAATGCGGTTGACCCACAGCATGAAGCGGAAGCCGTAGATGCACACCGTCAACACCAGCAGGGCGAACAGGCCGTAGGCCAGGCCCAGGCTCAGGTCGGTTTCCGGCACGCCGACCAGCCGCTTGGCGCCGCCGATCAACGCATCGCCCGAGCTCCACACCGACAGCGAGAAAAACGCGATGGCGGTCAGCAAGGAGAGGAACGAGCCGACGATGCGCCCGTGCACGCCGAAGTGCGCACCGGAAGACACCGCGTTGTTGGTGCCGTTGAGCGGGCCGAACAGGCCCATCGGCGCGAGAATGATCGAACCCACCAACACCCCCAGCACAATCGCCCAGACCCCGGCCTGGAACGACAAGCCGAACAGTACCGGGAAACTGCCGAGCACGGCGGTGGCGAAGGTATTGGCGCCGCCGAAGATCAGGCGAAACAGGTCGCCCGGGCCGGCAGTGCGTTCGTGGTCCGGGATCTGTTCGACCCCGTTGGTTTCAATGTGCGTAAGGCTTTTATCGTTATTGTTATGCATGATCTGCTCCGATCATCGAGGCGCATTCATCGGGTGTGGATGTCGCCTGTTGCTAAGGGGATGGCAGCCCTTCCGGCATTGCGGACAAGTGTTCGTGACAGGCCAGCCACAGGCCTTGTTGTTCTTGGCGAAACACAATGGTTTCGCGCTCCTGGCTAAAGTGAAGCTCCCCTTGCATGCGCAGCTCGGTGGCCACGTCATGGATGAAAATCGCCACGTCCCCTTGCAGGCTGACGAAGGCGTTGCTCGAGGTGCAGTTGAGCACTTCGAAGCCATCCTCGGACCTCCAGCGATCCCACAACGCCTGGTAGGCATCGCGTGACAGCAGGGGCTGTTCAAGGGTGTGGAACACGAAACTCGCATCGGCCGTGAACGCACCGAAGTAGGCGTCGCGGTCATTGCGGGCGAAGGCCGACACCAGCTCGGCGGCGGCCTTGAGGATTTGATCTCGATCGTTCATGGCCGCACCTCAGCGATGAACCACGCCGGGCAGTACGCAGAGCATCTCGTACAGCAGGTTGGCGCCCAGCAGCGAGGTGTTGCCGGTGGTGTCGTACGGCGGCGAGACTTCTACCAGATCGCAACCGACCAGGTCGAGGCCCTGGCAGCCCCGGACGATTTCGATCGCCTGGATGGTGGTCAGGCCGCCGATTTCCGGGGTACCGGTGCCGGGCGCCCAGGCCGGGTCGATGCCGTCGATGTCGAAGCTCAGGTACACCGGGCCGCCGCCGACTTTCTCGCGCACTTCGGCCATCAGTGGAGCGAGGGATTTGTGCCAGCACTCTTCGGCCTGGACCACACGAAAGCCCTGGTTGCGGCTCCAGTTGAAATCGTCGGCGGTGTAGCCCTGGGCCCGCAGGCCGATCTGCACGACGCGGTCGCAATCGAGCAGGCCTTCCTCCACGGCGCGGCGGAAGGTGGTGCCATGGGCGATCTTCTCGCCGAACATGTGGTCGTTCACATCGGCGTGGGCGTCGATGTGCACCAGGCCGACCTTACCGTGTTTCTTATGGATCGCCCGCAGGATCGGCAGGGTGATGGTGTGATCGCCCCCCAGGGTCAGGGGGATGACGTTGTGTTCGAGGATCTTGTGGTACGACTCTTCGATGATCCGCACCGCGTCCAGCAGGTTGAAGGTGTTGATCGGCACATCACCGATGTCCGCCACCGACAATGAGTCGAACGGCGCGGCGCCGGTGGCCATGTTGTAGGGGCGGATCATCACCGATTCGGCGCGGATCTCGCGAGGGCCGAAACGGGTGCCGGCGCGCAGGGAGGTGCCGATGTCCAGCGGTACGCCGATGAAGGCCGCGTCCAGGCCGGCAGCGGTCTGCAAATGGGGGAGTCGCATCATGGTGGCGATGCCGCCGAAGCGCGGCATTTCGTTGCCGCCCAGTGGTTGGTGAAGAATCTTGTCCACAGGTAGGGCCTCATCGTTGTTTTACTTATCAGGGACCGATTCTGCGAAAAGCCGTTGCCGTGAAGAATCGCTGGCGGCAAATACTTAGTTCAGATTTTTCTAAACTAATGGCGGGCGGGGCGATAGACTCGCGACTGATCTGTTGAGGTTAAATGGTGGGTGCAAGCCTGTGGGAGCAAGGCTTGCCCGCGATGAAGTTCATGCGGTTTCCCCTGGAACCGAAGCGCCTGCATCGCGAGCAAGCTCTGCTCCCACAGATAAATCCCCTCGCCACAAATGTGCAGTGACCCGCCTGTATGGAGACATCTCAATGGCCAACGCTCTACCCGACCTGAAACTGCTGCGCATTTTTGTCAGCGTGGTCCGGCACCAGGGGTTCGCCAATGCCCAGCACGAGCTCAACCTGTCCACGTCGGCCATCAGCACCTACATGAGCCAGCTGGAATCGGCCCTGGGCCTGGTGCTGTGTCATCGCGGCCGGGGCGGGTTCAGCCTGACCAGCAAGGGCGAGCTGTTCCATCAGGAAACCCTGCGCCTGTTGGGCGAGCTCGAAGGGTTCGAGCAGTACGCCGCCGCGCTCAAGGGGGAACTGCGCGGTACGCTGAACCTGGGGGTGATCGACTCCACCGTCAGCGACAAGGCCTTGCCGTTCGCCGAGGCCATCGGTGCCTACAGCCAGGAACATCCGGCGGTGCATTTGCATCTGTCGGTCATGAGCCCTTACGAGCTGCAACTCGGCGTGCAGGACAATCGCCTGGACCTGGCCATCGGTGCGTTTTCCACGCGCATGAGCGGGCTGGTCTACATGCCGCTGTACCGTGAGCAGCACTGGTTGTATTGCAGCAACCGTCACCCGTTGTTCAACGAGCGGCGCATTCCCGAGCAGGTCATCACCCAACAGCGCATGGTCGGGCGCGGTTACTGGAGCCAGGCCGAACTGGCGCGCCACGGCTTCAAGCACAGCGCGGCGACGGTGGAGAGCATGGAGGCGCAGTTGATCCTGGTGCTGTCCGGTGCCTACGTCGGCTACCTGCCTGAGCACTACGCCCAGGCCTGGGTCGACAAGGGTGACTTGCGGGTGTTGCTGCCAGCGACCTTCGGCTATCAGGCGCCGTTTTCGATGATCGTGCGCCGTGGTCGCAGCCGCGAGCCGCTGATCCAGACCTTCCGTGATTTGCTCAAAGCTCAACTGAACCAGGCCTGACCATGTCCAGAATCCAATGCCCGCGTTGCCACAGGCCACAAAGCCATTGCCTGTGCCCGCTGATCCCCAGCCTCGACAGCCGCACCCGCGTCTTGCTGTTGCAGCATCCCAGTGAAGTGAACCACGCCTTGAATACCGCCCGGCTGGCGGCGTTGGGACTCAATAATGCCGAGTTGATCGTGGGTGAGGTGTTCGAGGATTTGCCCCGGCTGCTGAACCCACCGGGTTATCAGGCGCGGTTGTTGTTTCCTGGCGACGAGGCGCTACCGTTGCAGACCTGCGCCCCGTCCGATGAGCCGATCTTGCTGGTCGTCCCGGATGGCACCTGGCGCAAGGCGCGCAAGCTGCTGCACCTCAACCCGTTGCTGGCGGCACTGCCGAGAGTGACCCTGGCCGAAGGCGCTGTGTCCCGTTACCGCTTGCGCAAGGCGCCCGGACCGGGGGCGTTGTCGACGGTGGAGGCGATAGTCCAGGCGTTGCAGGTCCTGGAAGCGCCGGCGAGTTTCGAGGCGTTGTTGAGGCCGTTCGAGGCCTTGATCGAGGGGCAGATTGCGGCGATGGGGGAGCAGACGTTTCGTCGTAATCATGCTGAAAAATAGGCGGTGTGGCTGCCGGCCTCATCGCGAGCAAGCTCGCTCCCACAGTGGATTTATGCGCGCTGGAGCCCCCCCTGTGGGAGCGAGCTTGCTCGCGATAGCGATCGACCAGGCACCGAAGATCCCTGCCAAAGTCTACCGCTCGCGCATCGCCTCGGTTCGCGCCTTCAATACCGGCTTGAGCAGGTAATCCAGGACACTTTTCTCCCCGGTGATGATATCCACCGTCGCCACCATTCCCGGAATGATCAGCAACGGCTTGGCATCCCCGCCCAAGTGGTTTTTGTCGGTGCGCACCTGAATCAGGTAGAAGCTGTTGCCCTTGTCATCGGTGATGGTGTCGGCGCCGATCAGTTCGAGCCTGGCGCTCAGCCCGCCATAGATCGTGTAGTCGTAGGCGCTGAACTTGACCATGGCTTTCTGGCCCGGGTGCAGGAACGCCACGTCCTGGGGGCGGACCTTGGCTTCGATCAGCAGGTTGTCTTCCAGGGGCACGATTTCCACCATGTCGTTGCCCGGCTGCACCACGCCGCCGATGGTGTTGACCTTCAGTTGCTTGATCACCCCATGCACCGGCGAGACCACCGTCGTGCGGGTCACGCGGTCGTCGATGGCGATGCTCGAGGCGGTGATTTTCGACAGTTCGGTACGTTTCTCGTTGAGGTCCTTGGCCGCCTCGGAGCGGAAGGTCTGTTCCGATTCGTCGATCTTGCTCTTGATCTCGTTGATCGCCGATTCGGCCCGGGGAATCGCCAGGGTGGTGGCGTTGAGCGAACCGCGGATTTCCACCGCGCTGCGTTTGAGCCGCAGGATTTCCACCGGCGACACCGCCCCGGTGCGCACCAGCGGCGCGGACATGTTCATTTCTTCCTGCAGCAAGGCCAGGGCGGAGCTGAACTGGCCTTGCTTGGAGCGAAACTCCGCCAGCTCCTGGGTCTTCTGCCGCAGCTGTTCGGTCAGGGTCCGTTGTTCGCTGGCCAGGCGCCGCTGGCGCTGTTCGTACAGCGAACGCTCGTCCTCGGCCACTTGCGGGGCCTTGGCGATCACCTCATCTGAAAGCTTGAAGGGCCGGCCCTCGGCCTCGGCCGACAGGCGTTCGACCTGGGCGGTCAAGGCATAGCGGTCGGCTTCGCTTTCGCCCTTGTTCGATTGATATCGCGTGTCGTCCAGGCGCAGCAGGGTGTCGCCCTTGTTCACCATCTGGCCTTCGCGCACGAATATCTCGGTGACGATGCCGCCCTCCAGGTTCTGGATCACCTGGATCTTGCTCGACGGAATCGCCTTGCCTTCGCCGGTGGTGACTTCCTGCAAGACCGCCAACTTCGCCCAGACCAGCCCGGTGATGATCAACCCGGCGGCCAGCCACACGGTAACGCGCGAGCGCCGGGGCGAATCCTGCAGCGTGGCGCCGGCGGTTTCCGGCATGAACTCGCTTTCGGCGCTTTTGCTGAAACTGCCGAAGTAGCTTCGGGCGGTTGAATCCGGTGTTTGGGCAGACATGGGCGGTACCCGTCAGTTGAGTGAAATAAGCCGAACACATACCCGTGGCTTGAGAGGGTTATCTGTGGGAGCAAGGCTTGCCCGCGATGAAGCTAATGCGGTCTCACTGGAACCGAGGCGCCTGTATCGCGGGCAAGCCTTGCTCCCACAGGTGCTGTGCTGACAGTTAGAGCGGCTTAAACCGCCGCAGAGCCTACCCGTCCCTTGCGCAAGGCATCGATGACCGCTTCCTTCGGCCCATCCGCCACGATCCGGCCGTTATCCAGCACCACCAACCGGTCCACCAAGCTCAGCATCGAGGTGCGGTGAGTGACCAGCAGCACCGTCTTGCCCTGTACATGGGGGTGAAGCTTCTGCCGCAGGACGTCTTCGCTGGTGTTGTCCATGGCGCTGGTGGGTTCGTCCAGCAGCAGGATCGGCGGGTCGAGCAACAAGGCCCGGGCCAGCAGCACGGCTTGGCGTTGGCCGCCGGACAGCAGTTGCCCGCGCTCGCCCACCGGGCGGTCGAAACCTTGGGGATGCTGGCGCGCCAGTTCGGTGACACCGGTCAGTTCCGCCACTTCCAGCATGCGCGCATCGCTGATGTAGCGCGCGCCCAGGGTGAGATTGTCCCGCAGGCTTCCGGCCAATAGCGGCAGGTCATGGGCGACGTAGCCGATCTGTTGGCGCAGGTCGGCGACGTCCAGTTGCCGCAGATCCAGGCCGTCTAGCAGTAACTGGCCTTCCTCCGGTGCATAGAAACCCATCACCAGGCGTGCCAGGGTGCTCTTGCCCGAGCCACTGCGGCCAATGATCCCGACCCGTTCGCCGGGCTTGAGGCTGAAACTGATATTGGTCAGCGCCGGGGCGCTCTGGCCGTTGTAGTGGAACGTCACGCCGCTGACGTCCAGAGCACCCTGCAATTGGGTACGGTCCAGGGGCCGCTGCTTGGCGTCTCGCTCCTGGGGCAACGCCATCAAGGCATCGGTGCTGCGCATGGTGAGCTGGGCTTGCTGGTAGCGGGTGATCAGCCCGGCGATCTGCCCGAGCGGGGCGAGCACCCGGCTGCCGAGCATGTAGGTCGCCACCAGCGCGCCGACGCTGAGGTTGCCGGCAATGATGCTGTAGACCCCGGCGACGATGGTCGCCATGCCGGCCAGTTGTTGCAGGAACAACGTGCCATTGGTCGCCAGTGCCGAGAGGTTGCGTGCGTGGCTGTCCAGGCGGGTGAGGGCGCCGTGGGTGCTTTCCCATTGATGCTGGCGCTCGCTTTCGGCGCTGCAGGCCTTGAGGGTTTCCAGGCCACCGAGGGTTTCGATCAGCAGGGCCTGGCGCTGGGCGCCGAGGGCCAGGCTTTTTTGCACGGTGTCGCGCAGGCGCACCTGGATGATCATGGCGAAGATGATGGTGATCGGAAACGCGATCACGGGAATCACCACCAGCCAGCCGCCCAGCAGGCCGATCACGACGAGCATCAGCAGGGCGAAGGGCAGGTCGATCAGGCTGGTGAGCGTCACCGCCGTGAGGAATTCGCGCAGGCCCTGGAAGTCGTGGATGCTCTGGGCGAAGCCGCCGATGGTCACCGGCTTGGCCTTCATCGCCATGCCGGTGATGCGTTCGAACAGGGTGGCGGACAGAATCACGTCGGTTTTCTTGCCGGCAGTGTCCAGCAGATGGGCGCGCACCACCCGCAGCACCAGTTCGAAGCCGGTGCCGATCAACAGCCCCACGGCCAGCACCCACAAGGTGGACGTGGCCTGGTTCGGCACCACGCGGTCGTAGGTCTGCATGACGAACAGCGGCACCATCAGCCCCAGCAGGTTGATCAGGAAACTCGCCAGGATCGCGTCGCTGTACAGCCAGCGCGACAGTTTCAAGGTGTCGCGAAACCACGCCTCGACCCGGGGTACCAGGGGCGAGCGCAGGTCTTCGAGTTCATGGCGCGGCCGGGCGAATAGCGCCTGGCCGCTGTAATCGGTGGTCAGTTCCTCGCGGCTGACCCACTGCTCGCCGCCATCGGCTTCGCTGGGCAGGATCAGCGCCTTGCCATCCTCGCCCCAGCGCCGCAATACCGCGCAGCGCCCCCCCGCCAGAATCAGCATCACCGGCAGGTTCAGGGGGGAGATGTCCGCCAGCTCACGACGCAACAACCGCGCCTGCAAGCTCGCCCGGGCCGCTGCGCGGGGCAGCAGGTCCAGGCTCAAGCGTTGGTGCGCCATAGGGAGCCCGGCGCTGAGGCTGGCGCGGCTGACCGTCGCGCCATGGAGTTTGCAGAGGATCAACAGGCCGTCCAGCAAGGGATCATCGAAGTTCAGGCGCGGATCGGCGCCGGGGGTGGTGGGTTCCATGCTGGTCACAGTGTTCGCTCCCATTTTTTCGGAGGGGGCTACTTCAGTTCCGGCAGCCGTGCCTGATTCTTGACTTCGGTCTGCGCGACCGCATCGGCCGGCAGCACGATCCGTTGTTTGTGCAACAGCAGGCCCATGTTCGCCAGCACCCGGTACATCGAGTACTCCTCGGTGTAACGCACCTCGGTGTAGCGACGGTTGGCGTTGTACAACTCGTTTTCGCTGTCGAGCAGGTCGAGCAGGGTGCGCTGGCCGAGACCGAACTGATCCTGGTACGCGGCCCGCACACGGGCGGTGGTGTCGGCGTATTCGCGGGCGGTGGGGGTCTGTTTGCGGGCGTTGAGCATCGCGTTCCAGGCCAGGCGGGTGTCTTCGTTGAGCTGGCGCAGGGCGTTGTTGCGGATGTCCATGGCCTGGTTGATCTGGTGGGCGTTGGACGCCAGCCGCGCCTTGTCGCTGCCCCCGCGGAACAGGTTGTAGTTCATCACCACGCCCACACGCCAGTTGTTGTCGTGGCCTTCTTCGCCGCCGAGGTTGTTGTTGGCGCCCACCGCCGCTTCGGCATCGAAGCGCGGGTAGAACGGCGACTTCGCCACTTCATATTGGCTCTCGGCGGACTGTATGTCGGCCTGGGCCGATTTCAGGTACGGGTTGTTATCCACCATGCTTTGCTGGGCTTCGCGCAGGTCGGCGGGGATTTCGCCTTTGGTCGAGGGCGGCGCCTCCAGCTCATCGGGCATGCGCCCGACCACGCTGTAGAAGTTCGCCTCGGCGTCCGCCAGGTCCACCTGGGCGGTGTCGTAATTGTTTTCCGCCAGGGCCCGACGGGCATTGGACTGGTCGGAGTCGGCCGTACTGCCCACCCCACGCTCGGTGCGCAGGCCGATCTGGTCGTTGACCCGCAGGTGTGCCTGCAGGTTGTTCTTGGCCAGGGTCACCAGCTCGCGCCGCTTGAGTACTTCCAGGTAGACCTCGATGGTACGCAGCGCCAGATCCTGGGCGGTGCCCTGGGCGTAATAGGCCCGGGAATTGACCACGCCCTGGGTGCGCTGCACTTCATTGGCGGTGTTGAACCCGTCGAAGATCATCTGCCGCAGGCGCAGCTCCGATTGGGTGTAGGTCAGGATATTGGTGTGGTGGTTGCCCAGGGCACGGGTGTTGGTGTTGTCGCTGTAGCCCCGGCCGTAACCGGCATTGAGATCCACCGATGGGAAAAAGCCCCCTCTGGCGACCTTGACGTCTTCATTGGCCGACAGACGGCTGTCCACCCGTTGTGCCAGTTCCGGGTGAGTCGCGATGGTGCTCTGGATCGCCTCGGTCAACGACATGGCCTGCGCCTGAGAAGAGCAGGCCATGGCCAGCAAAACCGCGCTGCAGAGGGGGGTTAGAACGCGCATGGGGTGCATCTCCTGAGGTCTGTAGTGCTTCGCTTGTCGCCAAAATATTGACGTATTTAAGATCAAAACCGTTTCAACCTTGTAACAACACAGCTAAGAACATCCTGAGCAAAACCTAAGAAGAATTTCTCATAAGGATTATTCCGAAAAAAACTTATGTGCTTGAAAAAAACCGGCACATTGTTCAAAGCGAAAGCCTTTGAATCTGCGGGTTCTGACGGCTTTTAGGCGTCAATAAAAGTTTCATGCAGATTTTTAAGCGACGTGAAGAAGTGCCGAAAGGGCGATGTGAGAAGCGGTTTTTGGTGACGGTTTTTTGTCGTTTAGGCGAATTGCCAGCACCTTCTGCTTTCGCGAAAGCTGGCAGATTTTCCAGCTTTTGGGGTCGCCAAACCTGAGGACGAATTCTTCACCCAGACAGGTGCCGATTGCGGTCGGCAACGGAGGAAATGCACATGGCAGCGCTCATCGGTATCGTCAGCAAAGTGGTCGGGCAAGTTTTCGCAGAAGCGGCCGGTGGCCTGCGGCGGCCTTTGGTCGAAGGCGATCGGCTCTATGCCGGCGAACACCTGGTCACCGGTGCCGAAGGGGCCGTGGCTGTGCATCTGCAGAACGGCCAGTCGTTGACCCTGGGCCGCGAAAGCAACCTGACCCTGACCCCGCAGCTGCTGGCCAACCATGCGCCTCATGTCGACACGCCCGACACGACGACGCCGAGCGACGCGCAACTGACCGACGTGCAAAAGCTGCAGCAAGCCATCGCCGCCGGTGCCGACCCGACCCAGACCGGTGAAGCCACGGCCGCCGGACCCGAAGGTGGCAACCCGGGTGGTGTAGGCGGTGGGCACAGTTTTGTGCTGTTGGAAGAAGTCGGCGGGGAGGTCGATCCGCTGATCGGTTTCCCGACGGCCGGGTTCAACGGGATTCCCGAGTTTCCACAGCTACGCTTGGCCGGTGACCCGGATAACACCGGCGACGATGCAACCCCGCCGGTAACTCCTGAGACGCCGGACAACCCCGTGACCCTCGACGGGGTCAATGTCGAGGGCGGCGAACTGACCACCAACGAGGCCAATCTGGCCGATGGTTCGGCCAGCAATCCGGGGGCGCTGGTGCAAAATGGCACCTTCACGGTATCCGCGCCTGACGGGCTGAGCAGCCTGAGCATCGGCGGCATCAACGTGATCAGTGGTGGCGTGCCCGCGGGCTTTCCTCAAACCATTACGTCGGCGCTGGGCAACACGTTGACCATCACGGGCTATGACCCCACCACGGGGGTGGTCAGTTACACCTACACCCTGACAGACAATGAAACCCATCCTGCCGGCGGTGGTGCCAACAACATTACCGAGCAGTTCCCCGTGGTGGCCGTCGACACCGACGGCGACACGGCCACCGGCACCCTGGACGTCAACATCACCGATGACGTGCCCCAGGCGATCGACGACAGCCACGCGAACACCGCGTCGGAAACCCTGGTTACCCTTACCGGCAACGTATTACCCAACGACCACCAGGGCGCCGACCGGATCCCCACCGGCCCCGACAGCGGGCCGATCATTGGCGGGACGTTCACCGGCACCTACGGCACCCTGGTGCTCAACCCCAACGGCACGTACACCTACACCCTGAACACCAGCGACCCGCAATTCGTCGCGTTGCATGGCGGGGGCAGCGGTACCGAGACGTTCACCTACACCCTGACCGATGCCGATGGCGACACCAGCACCGCGAACCTGGTGCTGCAAGTACACAACAACGACGATCCGGTGATCATCACCGGCCTCGACACTGAAGGTGGCGAGCTGTCGTTGCAGGAAAAAAACCTCAGCGACGGCAGCAGCCCGGACGCATCGGCCCTGACCCAAAGCGGCACGTTCACCGTGACCGCGCTGGACGGCGTGCAGACCCTCAGCGTGGGCGGTATCAACGTCGTCACCGGCGGCGTGGCGGCGGGTTTCCCACAATCGATTACCACTGCGCTGGGCAACACCCTGACCATCACTGGCTACAACGCCAGCACCGGTGTGGTCAGCTACAGCTACACGCTGCTGGACAACGAAGCCCATCCCAACGCCAACGGCGCCAACAGCGTTAGCGAACAGTTCGCCGTAGTCGCCACCGACGATAACGGCACCACAGCCAACGGCAACCTGGACGTAAACATCGTCGATGACCTGCCTAAAGCCGTGGACGACAGCAACGCCAGCACGGCTTCGGAAACCCACCTGACCCTGACCGGCAGCGTTCTGACCAACGACACCCAAGGTGCGGATCACGTGGCGTCCGGCCCAATCACGCCCGGCACTTTTACTGGCACCTACGGCACCCTGGTGCTCAACGCCGACGGTTCCTACACCTACACCCTCAACACCGCTGACGCCGATTTCAAAGGTTTGCACGGCGGC
>NZ_JACNDD010000162.1:0-14070 GCF_017351395.1 Pseudomonas sp. FW305-28 | reverse complement strand
TGGTGAATGCAATACTCATGAGCACCCACAATCCCTGTGGGAGCGAGCTTGCTCGCGATGGCGGTGGGCCAGCCGCTTTATTCAGCCTTGAAGCAATACACAGCCAACTTGTTGCCATCCAGGTCCCTGGCATAAGCGGCAAAGGCATTGTCCGCCCAACTGCGGGGGCCTGGCAGGCCTTCGCAGATGCCGCCGTTTGCCAAGGCGGTCGTATGGAACGCCTGGACCGCAGCGCGGTTCGGCGCTTCGAAGCTCACCGTGACACCATTGCCGATGGACGCCGGATTGCCATTGGCCGGGTTGAGCACAAAGAACGACGGCTTGTCGACGCCCCAGATGGAGCCGGCATCCTCGAGATCAGCAACACGCTTGAGGCCGATCTCTTTCAAGGCGGCGTCATAAAACGCACGTGCTTTTGCCAGGTTGTTGGTGCCGACGGTGACATGGGTAAAAACGGACATCTTGGTTTCCTTGCTATGGGGGGGAATTGGATTTTCGAGCGGGTCTCAGAAATGAATGACGGTACGAATGCTTTGCCCGGTGTGCATCAACTCGAAGGCGTCGTTGGTCTTGTCCAGGGGCATGTGCAACGCTGCCCGCTTGAGAAAAACGATGAACCTGTGGCGAGGGAGCTTGCTCCCGCTTGAGCGCGAAGCGCTCACAAAATGGGCCTGCTGCGCAGCCCAGCGGGAGCAAGCTCCCTCGCCACAGGTTTACCGAGCGCCTTACCTCAAATGTCCTTGACCAGCCGCAGCGCATCGTAGATAGCCGCATGGGTATTACGCGCCGACACCGCGTCGCCAATTCGGAACAGCTGGAAGCGGCCCTCCGGGTTGGTCACGATATTCTGGGTTTTCCCGGCGATCAGATTGTGCTGCTCCACCGCGCCGTTATTGCTCGAGTGCGGGCGTAGCTCGAAGTACAAGTCGTCCAGGGGCAGGGTGCCGTGGTTGACCACCACCTGATCGACCACGCGCTGCTTGTGCACCTGACCATAATCGCTGCCGAAGTTGGCCACCAATTGACCGTCGCGCTTCTCCACGGAGTCGACCCGATAGGTGACCGTGAAGGTGACGTTCAGGTCTTGCAGGCTGCGCATGTAAGGCACCAGGTTCATCGCCATCACCTCCGGCGCAAACGACCGGTCCGGCGTGACGATTTCCAGTTTCGCACCGCTGTTGGCGATGACCTCGGCCGCTTGTAGCGCCGCGTGGTCGCCCGCGTCGTCGAAGATCAGCACGTTCTGGCCGGGCTTGACGTCGCCGGAAATGATGTCCCAGGTCGACACCACCAGCTCATTGCCGTGCTTGAGCACCTCGGTATGGGGCAAGCCGCCGGTGGCGACGATCACCACGTCCGGCGCCTCGGCCATGACGGTCTCGGCTTCGGCCCAGGTGTTGAACTGGAACTTCACCCCCAGCCGTTCGCATTGCGCCATGCGCCAATCGATGATGCTGATCATCTCGCGCCGCCGCTCGCTCTGTGCAGTCAAGCGGATCTGCCCACCGGGCTGATCCGCCACTTCGAACACCGTGACGTCGTGGCCACGTTCGCCGGCCACCCGTGCCGCTTCCAGGCCCGCCGGGCCGGTGCCAATCACCACCACCTTGCGCTTGACCGACGCCTTGGGGATTTCGTGGGGCATGGTGGTTTCGCGGCCGGTGGCGGCGTTGTGGATGCAGTACGCGGCGCCGCCCTGATAGATGCGGTCCAGGCAATAGTTGGCACCGACGCAGGGGCGGATCTCTTCTTCACGCTTCTCGATGATCTTGCGCACGATGTGCGGGTCGGTCATGTGCGCCCGGGTCATGCCGATCATGTCCACCTTGCCGGAGGCGATGGCATGTCGCGCCGTGGCGACGTCCGGAATCTTGGCCGCATGGAACGTCGGGAAACCGGTGGCCGAGCGGATCTCACCGGCAAAATCCAGGTGTGGCGAGTTGCGCATGCCCTGGATCGGAATCACATCGGTGAGGCCGGCATCGGTATCGATGTGCCCGCGAACGACGTTGAGGAAGTCCACCAGCCCACTGTCCTTGAGCATGTGGGAAATCTGGAGACCGTCGCTGGCACCGAAGCCGCCGGGCAGGTCCTCATCGCCGGTGTAGCGCACCCCGAGCAGGAAGTCCTCGCCACAACGCTGGCGGATGCCACGCAGGATGTCGAAGGTGAAGCGCATCCGGTTTTCCAGCGAACCACCGTAGGGCCCGTCGAGATCGTTGGTCAACGGCGACCAGAACTGATCCATGAGGTGCCCGTAGGCCTGCAGTTCCAGGCCGTCAAGACCAGCCGCCTTCATGCGTTCGGCGGCATCGACGTAGTCCTTGATGATGCGATCGATGTCCCATTCTTCCATCTTTTTCGGAAACGACCGGTGAGACGCTTCGCGGCGATGGGAAGGCGATACCACCGGCAACCAGTCAGCCTTGTCCCAGCGCGTGCGCCGGCCCAGGTGGGTCAGTTGAATCATCACCGCCGCGCCGTGTTCGTGGCACTCGTCAGTCAGGTCCTTCATCCATTTGACCACTTCGTCCTTGTACGCCAGCACGTTGTTGAACACCGGCGGGCTGTCGCGGGAAACAGCGGCGGAGCCCGCCGTCATGGTCAGCGCCACACCGGCCTTGGCGCGCTCGACGTGATAGGCGCGGTACAGATCCTTCGGCATGCCGTCGACAGGATAAGCGGGCTCGTGGGAGGTGGTCATGATCCGGTTTTTGAGGGTCAGGTGCTTGATCTTATAGGGCTGCAGCAGAGGATCGCTGGACATGGTGTTGCGCTCCGGGAACAGAACATCAGGCTTGGTTTGACATAACGGTATGTCGAATGTTCATGTGTGTCAACGACCTGTGACACAGGTGTACATTTTTCTTGCGTGACGTAAAAACCAGGATTACCATCCAGTCGAAACAGGGGTGGTCCGGCTCGTGCGGCCGGCCATCGCGCATCGATCCAAAGTGCAAGGGGGCTGTGCGAAGCGCTATGCCAGGAACCATGAAAGTACTCGTTGCGGTAAAACGCGCCATCGACCCGAATGTGAAAGTCCGGGTGAAAGCCGATGGTTCAGACGTCGAGCTCAATGGCGTGAAGATGGCCTTGAATCCGTTCTGCGAAATCGCCGTGGAAGAGGCGATTCGCCTCAAGGAAAAGGGGCTGGCATCCGAAGTGGTGGTGGTCTCGGTGGGCACGTCGGCGGCGCAGGAACAACTGCGCACGGCATTGGCGCTCGGCGCGGACCGGGCGCTTCTGGTCGAGACGAGCGCGGTACTCGAGCCGCTCAATGTCGCCAAGTACCTGAGCAAAGTGATCGATCAGGAAAAGCCGCACTTGATTCTGTTCGGCAAACAGGCAATCGACCAGGAAAACAACCAGGTCGGGCAAATGGTCGCGCAGTTGATCGGCAGCGGTCAGGCCACTTACGCCTCTGCCGTCAATCAGGTCGACGGGCAGTGGGTCGTCGAACGTGAAGTCGACGGTGGCAGCCAGGTGGTCGCCCTCGCCATGCCGGCCGTGGTGACCTGTGACTTGCGCCTGAACCAACCGCGCTACGCCTCGTTGCCGAACATCATGAAAGCCAAGAAAAAACCGCTGGAAATCATTGCCGCTGACACCTTGGGCGCGAGCGTGAAGGAACACGCTCGGTTATTAGGGGTGGTCCCGCCTGCGGTGCGCAAAGCGGGGATCAACGTCGGTTCGGTGGCCGAGCTGGTGGATAAATTGAAGAACGTTGCGGGGGTGATTTGATGCGCACATTGGTGATCGCCGAGCACAGTGCCGGTCAACTGACGGCTGGTACATGGAGTGCCGTGACCGCCGCCATGGCCCTGGGGACCGAGACGGATTTGCTGGTGATGGGCGGGACGGCCGCATCGGCAGTGGCGCAACAGGCGGCGCTCACCCAGGGCCTGGCGCGGGTGCTACTCGCACAAGGGGCGATGTTTGAAAATGCCCTGGCTGAAAATGTCCAACCGCTGGTCACTTCACTGGTGGCCGAGGGGTATACGCACGTCGTTGCCGACGCCAGCAGCATGGGCCGCAATGTACTGCCACGGATCGCGGCGAGCCTGGATGTCGGCATGCTGTCCGACGTCACCCAGATCGTCTCGACGGACACGTTCCAACGACCCATTTATGCCGGCAATGCCATCGCCACGGTGCAGTCCCTCGATCCGATCAAGTTGCTCACCGTCCGTGCCTCGGCGTTCGCCCAGGCCCTGTCCCACGAGCATCGCTGCGAAGTGGTGGTAGTGGAGGGCGGGCAAAGCGCGAGCAATGTGCGCTTCGTGAGCGAGCAACTGACGGCCAGCGAAAGGCCCGACCTGTCGAGCGCCCGCGTCGTCGTGTCCGGTGGCCGCGGGATGCAGGGCAAAGAGCATTTCGCCCTGATCGAGCGGGTGGCGGACAAGCTTGGCGGTGCCGTAGGGGCCTCGCGTGCCGCGGTGGATTCGGGGTTTGCCCCCAACGATCTGCAGGTCGGGCAGACCGGGAAAATCGTTGCGCCAGAGCTTTACATCGCGGCGGGTATCAGTGGCGCCATTCAACATTTGGCGGGCATGAGTGGTTCAAAGGTCATCGTTGCGATCAACCAGGACGCTGAAGCGCCGATTGCCCAGGTGGCGGATTACATGTGGGTGGCGGATCTGTTCGAGGCCTTGCCGGCGCTCGAAAAAGCACTGTGAGTACGTACATTCATAAGTTCCGCCAAAGGGCGGAGGAGGGCCGAACGACCTGAATACAGGAAGGGTTTTCGCATAACTAGAACTTATCCATGCATAACATTAAATCCCTTGAGGAGTGTAATGGCACTCTGCTTTGATGAGGGAACGTAAATTCTTCTGCTGCCCTGCCAATAACTATTAATACAGTACGCGGAGATGCACCATGATGACGTTTTCCAGTAAAACTCGTATCGGCTGGCTTGCCGGTCTGGCGATGGCCGCCGGCAGCCTGATGGCCCACGCCGAGGAACCCACGCCCATTCGTATCGGTTGGGTGAATTGGTCGGATACGGAAATCGCTGTAAAGCTGGCGGATACCGCACTGCGCGACCACTTGAAGCAACCGGTCAAGTTGGTGCTCGCCGATATTGGTATCCAGTTCCAGGCCTTGGCCAACGGCAATATCGACCTGATCCCGATGGTCTGGCTGCCGAGCACTCACAAGGCATTCTATGACAAGTACCAGGACAAGCTCGAAGACCTTGGCGTGCTGTATGAAGGTCGGATCGGCATGGCCGTGCCAACGTCCATTCCCACCAGCGAACTCGCCACTGTCGAGGACCTCAACAAGCCTGAAGTGCGGCAAAAGCTCGACGGCAAGATCCTGACCTCGGAAGTGGGCAACGGCCAATACAAACTCACGGAAAAGGCCATCAAGGAATACAAGCTCGAAGGCTACAAGATGGTCGCTTCTTCAGAGTCAGGCATGTTGAGCGAGCTGGATCGCAATCTCAAACGTGACAAATGGGCATTGATCAACGCCTGGAGCCCGCACTGGATGTTCGCCAAGTGGCCGCTGCGCTATCTCGACGATCCGAAGCAGATTTTCGGCGGCGCCGAACAGATTCACGCGGTTGCCCGCAAAGGCTTCAGCGCCGAGCATCCTGATGTCGCCCGGTTCTTCGCCAACTTCAAGATTCCCAAGGCCGACCTTGAGAAGCTGATGGCGACCGCCCGTGACAGTTCGGCAGACAAGGTCGTTGCCGAGTACTACGCCGCCAACAAACCTCGCTTCGAGGCCATGTTTGGCAGTCAGACCGCCTCGGCGACCGTCAGCCAATAATCGCTGCCGTTGCTTGATAGGTGTTTGCAGTTCGGTGCCCTTGACGCAAAGTGAAGGGCGTCGGCTGTCATCGATTCCGTTCGGGCTACCCTTGGAACATCAGGGCCCCGCTTCCGGTACCGATGGGATACGTTGAGCAGCCTGTCATTTTCGTCTGCGCCTGACTCAGCAAGGGGGAAACGATGATTACCCGTCACGAGCATTTGTCGTCGGATCCGGTGGTGACTCGTAGCGCGCAGTGGCTTCGGCGATCGCTGCATGAAGTCCTCTCGAACAGCTCGGGGGACGGTACATCCGGGGCGACACAGGCCTATGCCGCCGCCCTGGGCCCGACCGAGTGGTCCCTCAAGAAACCGCCGGCAACGCCCCGCGCGTTACCGGCAGTCCTGGCACCCTATTTGGCCCAGGCATTCGACGCTGCGCCAAGAGTCCCCGAACACCTGGCAGGGGTATTGGAGGCGTTGAACGCGCTGGTGCCCCATGTTCCCTGGATCAACCGTCAGGCCCAGGCCGGCCAGGACGATCGGTTCGTGGAGCGGCATCGCCATGGGATGGTCACCGGTCCAGGGGGATTGTTCGACTGTCCTGGCATGACCCTGGGGTTGGCACTCATGGCGCCCGAAACCTGTTATCCGTTCCACCAGCATCCTCCGGCTGAGTTCTATCTGGTGTTGTCCCCAGGCGACTGGTATCGCGAGGACATAGGCTGGTGGACACCCGGGGCAGGGGGCATTGTCATAAACCCACCGTCCTGCACCCATGCGATGAGATCAACGCAAGCGCCACTCCTGGCGCTGTGGGGATTGCTCCATGAGCCCTGCGCTTGAGGCGAAGGGTCGAAGACTACAAGTCATTTCAGAGGCTGTGCGATGTCGGTCACCACATTGGGTATCAAGTTGGATGGGGAAACACGGGCCAGGCTGAAGTCGGTGTCGGCAAAGCTGGACCGCACCTGCCACTGGTTCATGAAACGGGCGATCCTGGATTTCATTGAAAAGGTCGAAGCCGGGGCAGGTATTGAAGCGCTCGTCGCGGTCGAGGCGCTGGAAAAAGACGCTGCGCGCCACAGCCTCGCAAGACGACGCAGGGATACCGTTGCGCTAGAGCCGGCCACGGGTGATGCACACCGTGGGTGATGCCCCACGGCCTCAACTTGGAATCCTCTTGTGCCTGCTTTCCATGCTGCTCTTTGCAAGCCAGGACGGGATCACCAAAGTGCTGGTCAAGGACCTTCCCGTCGCCCAGCTCGTCATGGTGCGTTACTGGGTATTCCTGGCATTCGCTGTCGGCTATAGCCTTTATCACGGCCACCTGGGAGCGGCGTGTCGAAGCCATCATCCTGCCCTGCAGGTCATCCGTGCCTTGCTGGGGGTGGGCGAAAGCGCGTTGTTCGGATTGGGGCTGCGTTACCTCGGAATGGCGGAGATGCATGCCCTGTATGCGGTGTTTCCGCTGATGACCCTGGCCTTGGCAGGTGCGTTCCTGGGTGAGTTCATCGGCGTCCGTCGCTGGGTGGCCGCGGCCATAGGGTTCTTGGGGACCCTGGTGATCCTCCGTCCGGGAACCGGCGTCTTCGAGTTGGCGGCGCTGATTCCGCTGTTGTCGGCCCTGGGGTTCGCAGTCTTCAGTGTGCTGACACGTCGGATCAGCCGGGATGATTCATTCGCGACGAACATGCTCTACATGGGCTTTTTCGGCGCCCTGGCCATCACGTTCTCTGGCTTGCCAGGGTGGGTTTCGCCGAACCCGACACAGTGGGGCCTGATCGCCGTGCTGTCGACGATCGGCATGGTGGCGCAGTTGCTACTCCTCCAGGCGCTCAAGTACGCAACGGCAGGTACGCTTCAACCGTTCAACTACACGCTGTTGGTGTTCGCCACATTCATCGGCCTGTTCATATTCGGCGAACTACCTGACCCATGGACCGTCGTGGGGGCGTGCATGGTGATTGTCGCAGGCCTGTATGCAATCAAGGCGAAAGGGTAGGGAGCCCGTTTTATGTTATTCGATACAGGAATAAGCATAATAGAATATATTCCTTGATCGAATTAGTTGGCATGTTAAGTTGACGCTACCGGACCGCCGGATATGTTCAACCCTACCCTATGGTACGACTATGTCCGGCGCCCGAATCTTCCAAATCAGCCTTGAGGCTCTGTCGCATGACGGGGCCCATGCAGTGATTTCTCAGTCCGGCACTCTGCGCATCAGTTCTTGTGCCGCCATTGCCGTTCCATTCGTGACCGGCAAACCTCTCCCTTGCCAGGCCAACAGTGAGGCCTGCAGTGCAATCAGCGAAGGCTTGGCGTTTCTGCTCTACGCCATGTGACGCACCGCTGTCGGCACTTCCATACCGTAACGTCAGTCAGTCATCTTGAGGTAATACCCGGTCCCGGGTGGTCGCTTGAAGTGTGAGTGAGTGGGCGTCTGTTCAGCGCAGCCTATCGCGACTTACCACCATGCCAAATTATTTGGATGAAGCTCATCGAGTTGAAATCGTCAAGCTCAGCAGGACCTTGACCAGCCAGACTGAATGGCCCACCTGGCTTTTACTGGTCGGCTTTTACCTGGCTTGGGCGCTTGTTGTTTTTCATGGGCAGGCACTTGGTCAACTCATCAGCATTGTCCTGTTGGTTCCACTGGTCGTGCTCTGGATGTCGATCCAGCATGAGCTTATTCACGGTCACCCAACGCGTTGGCCGGCCATAAATAAAGCCCTGGGGTTTCTGCCGTTTGCCGTTTGGTATCCCTACGACATTTATAGGGACACGCATCTGGCGCATCACAACGACGAGGTGCTGACGGTGCCTGGTCAAGATCCAGAAAGTCGTTATGTCACCAGTGCCTTCTGGTTGCAGTCACCGCGTTATGTGAAAGCGTTGCTTTGGGTAAACAAGACTTTGGGTGGTCGCTTGCTCATGGGAGCACCATTGGCAGTGATATCCCTGCTGGGTAGCGAGATCAGAGGCTTGTTTCTCGCGGGAGGAAGTACTGGACGAGTGTGGATAGCTCACGTGCTAAGTGTTGTCGTGGTGCTGACCTTGGTTGAACAATACAGCGCCATCAGTGCTGTGCAGTACGTATTTTTAGTTTCGCTGCCGGCCTTGTCCATTGCAATGATCAGGTCGTTTTACGAGCATCGGCCGTCAACGCTGCCAGAACACCGCACGGTGATCAATGAATCCTCAGGGCTTTTGAGCTGGCTCTTTCTTAACCTCAATCTTCACTTGGTTCATCACGATCTTCCCGGTTTGCCCTGGTTTTATTTGCCCCGGGTGTATAGAGCCAGGCGTGAACAATGGATCGCGCGAAACAATGGCTATGTCATTCATGGCTACTTCCAGTTATTGCAGAGGCATCTGATCAATCCCGTGGATTGTCCTCGCCATCCTGCCAGGCACTAAAAATACTCAAGCTAATCTGGGCGTCGGAAAATGATACGTTTTGAAGCCATCAAGAAAACTCATAAAGGCAGCCCGCGAATGGCCGTGAGCGATTTAACGCTTCATGTCCGGGAGGGGGAGATCTGCGTATTTGTCGGGCCAAGTGGGTGTGGCAAAACGACCATTTTGCGAATGATCAATAGACTGGACACCCAGGACAGTGGCCGTATCTGTGTCAATGGGGTGGCGACCGACGAGCTTGACGTCGTGACGCTTCGCCGTGGCATCGGTTTCATGATGCAAAGTTCAGCCTTGTTTCCTCATCAAACCGTTGCAGAAAATATTGGCGCGGTTCCGCGGCTCTTGGGTTGGAGCAAGCATAAGATCCGCCAGCGCGTGAGCGAGCTCATTTCCCTGGTCGGGCTTCAGCCGGAATTTCTGGACAGGTACCCTAATCAACTGTCGGGCGGGCAGCAAAGTCGTGTTGCCTTGGCGAGGGCATTGGCCTCGGACCCACCGGTTGTATTGATGGACGAACCCTTTGCCGCGCTTGATCCGGTGATCCGCGAGCGACTGCAGGACGAACTGGTTGCGCTGCAGAGGCGTTTGCATAAAACCATCATCCTGGTGACCCATGACATGGAAGAGGCCATCAAGATTGGTGACCGCATCGCCATCTTCGAGGGCGAAGGAAAGCTTGCTCAGTTCGATACACCTCACAATATCCTTGCCCATCCTGCCAGCGAGTTTGTGAAGAACTTCATCGGCAAGGATCCGCTGTTGAAAAGACTGTCGCTGATGAAGGTTTCTGATCTTCCTGTGGATGAAGTCAATTGCCAATTCAAACTTCTGCTGGACGATAAGTCCAATCCGCTGAAGTGGGTCAGTGAATCGGACTTGCCTGTCCCTGAACTTACCACGGTGTCGAATAATGATTCGTTGCATCACGCACTGGTTAAAATTCTAACGGCTCCGCTCGGTGTGGTTGTTCGAGTGGACGAGGCGGGTGGTTACGAAGGTTGCCTGTCGATTGCCAGCTTTCACAGCGCACTCAATGAGCGCCGCTTTGGAAGTGCGCAATGATTGACTGGTCCTGGATCGTTGAAAACTGGCAGCAGATCGGCCAGCTGTTATTTGATCATATTCAGCTGGTGACCTTGGGTCTGTTTATAGGAATGCTGTTAGCGGGCGCAATGGTGCTCTTGACGTTATGGAAGCCAGGGTTGGCGCAGCCCATGATTTATATCAGCGGAATACTTTTTACCATTCCCTCCCTGGCACTGTTCATTTTGATAATGCCCTTTACCGGTTTGTCCAAGACGACGGCGGTGATTGGTTTGAGCCTGTATGCCTTGCTGATTGTGTTACAGAACACTTTGGCGGGCCTTGCGAGCAACCCTCCGGACGTGCTGGAAGAAGCCCGTGCGCTAGGGTACACGCGCATGCAGCGATTCCTGGGAGTTGAACTTCCCCTGGCGTTGCCTTCGTTATTGGCAGGGCTGCGAACGACCGCGGTGACATTGGTAGGGCTGGTGACGGTGACTGCGTTAATTGGTCAAGGCGGATTGGGGCAGCTGTTCATTACCGGGTTGGCTCAAAGTTTCACTACGCCTGTGGCGGTCAGTTTGGTTCTTACGGTGATGTTGGCGTTATGTTTTGATTTTCTGTTTTATTCAATCAATAAATGGCTGGTCCCTTGGGTGCGCTAATGAATTGGATCGCAGATGTCTACCTCTGGTTTTCTCTTCCTGAACACTGGTTGGGCGAAGACGGAATACTGACTCGGCTGGCAGAGCATATTTATTATGTGTCTTTGAGCCTGGCGATTGCTTGTGCAATAGCATTGCCGCTCGGCGTACTCATGGCTAACTACCGCAAAGGCGCGCAGGTGGCGATCGGGCTGTTCAATATTGGGCGAGCATTGCCTTCCCTGGGTATTGTGATACTTGCAATCATGGTCATTGGCTATGAAACCAGTACGGTGATTATCGCCTTGGTCACCCTGAGCATCCCGCCGATATTGACCAATACCTATGTTGGCATCGATCAGGTGGATTCGTCTCTGAAGCATGCTGCCAAATCGATGGGGATGCGCAGATGGCAGATGTTTATCCAGCTGGAATTACCGTTGGCTTTTCCGCTGATCTTTTCTGGATTCCGCTCAGCCCTGGTGCAACTTATTGCCACGGCCACCATTGCCGCCTATGCAGGGTTCGGCGGGCTGGGCAGGTTTCTCATTGACGGGCTGGGTCGAAATGACATCCCTCAAATCATTGGCGGCGCACTGGTGGTGTCGGCACTTGCGATTGTCAGCGAGTGGGTTTGTTCAATGATCGAAACACTCATGGTTCGAAAATGGCGAGCGGGGAATGTTGAACTGAGCGCTACATGATCAGGGCATTTGAAAGTGCGTATTAATTCTGCAGAGGTGCAAATCCAAATGAAAAACAAACAACGTTCGAAGGTTCGTTCAGCGCACTCGGTTTCATTGTTGCTGGGGTTAGGCTTGCTGGTGGGCAGCGCATTTGCCAGTGCCCAGTCCATCACCATAGGCGGGGCCAATTTTTCCGAGCAGACGATTCTCGCGAACATCTATGCGTCAGCTTTGAAAAAGGAAGGGATTGAGGTCAAGACCCGGCTCAATCTGGGGAACCGCCAGATCATCGCCAAGGCGCTGGAAAACGGGGATATCGACGTTGTACCCGAGTACATAGGATCACTGTTGAGTTTCTATGACGACAAGAGCGCCCTGACCAGCCAAAAGGAGATCGTCAGCGCCTTGCAACAGAAGTTGCCGGCGGGCCTCCAGTTGCTTGAACCTTCGGCCGCGGGTTCTATTACCGCTTGGGCCGTCACCCAGAAAACCGCAGAAAAGTACAACCTGCAGACCTTGTCCGACCTGGCACCCGTCTCCGGTGAACTCACGCTGGGTGGGCCTCCCGAAGTCACCACTGCCGCCTTGGGCCTGCCCGGGTTGAAGGCGGTCTACGGTATCAACTTCAAGAGCGTCAAATCGCTGGACATGGGCGGGCCCTTGTCGCGGCTGGCGCTGAACTCAGGCGCTATCGACGTCGCCACGGTGGTCTCCACGCAAGGCATCCTGGCAAAAGAACCTTGGGTGGTGCTCGAGGACGACAAGCACCAACAGCCCCTGCAAAACATTACGCCACTGGGGCGCAAGGCGTTGCTAACCCCAGAAGTCACCAAAGTGCTCAACGAGGTCTCCGCAAAACTGACCGATGACGACCTCAAGCAACTCAATCGCCTGGTGGATATCGATCACAAGGATCCCGCAAAAGTCGCGGCGCAGTGGGTCGCTGAAAATACCGTCAAGGCGACCAACTGAACATGAATGCGATGTGGGTAAGGTCGCGGAGGCGTTATGTCCAATAAAAGCATGATTTTGAATCTGTTCTTTTTTAATCCCCAAGGGGATCACCGTTTTTCCTGGCGCCACCCGCTGTCGCCGACCAAGGAAATATTGACGCTGGGCTACTACGTGAAACTGGTGCAGGCAGCCGAAGCGGCGAAGTTCGATGCGGTTTTTGTCGCGGATCACGTCGCGGTCTGGGACTCCGTCGCCAGTGGGTTGAGGCACTATGCCAACGCCCGCCTTGAACCGATTACGCTCTTGTCCGCATTGGCGGCTGTCACCGAACACATCGGGCTGATGGGCACCGCTTCAACGTCCTATAACGAGCCCTTCAACATCGCGCGATATTTTGCTTCGCTGGACTACCTCAGCACAGGGCGAGCCAGCTGGAATATCGTGACCTCCTGGTTGGAAGAGGAGGCTTCGAATTTCGGATTGTCAGGCGTGACGAAACACGGCGATCGTTATCGGCGGGCCGAGGAGTTCATTCATGTCGTCAAGCAGCTTTGGGATTCCTGGGAGGAGGGGGCTCTTGAGTTTGACAAGGACAGCGGCGATTTTGCCGACCCGTCCAAGATTCACCCGATCCATCACAAAGGAGCGCATTTCAACGTGCGTGGGCCGCTTAACGTGCCGCGTCCCCCGCAAGGACATCCAGTCCTTGCCCAGGCGGGGTCTTCTGAAGCGGGCAAGGATCTGGCCGCCGCCCATGGGGACGTGCATTTCTGTTTCATCAATACGGTCGAAGAGGGACTGGCGTACAGGGCCGATTTGAATCGCCGACTCGAGTTGAAGGGCCGGCATTCCAGTGATCTGAAAATCATTACCGGTGTGCTTCCGGTGGTTCTGGAGGATGAGACTGAGGAGGAGCGCCGTCGGCAACTGGAGGACAGCCTCATTATCGATGCCGTGGCGATTGATCTGGTCTCCAGCTACACCCGTCTTGATCTGACAGGCCTGTCGCCGGACAGCCCGCTACCCGCGTTGCCGGATGAGTCTGAGTTCGATGGCATTCGAACCGAACTGGCCCTGCTCAAGAAGTACGACACGACCTTGTCCATCCGTGAAATAGGGCGCCGGTTGGTCAAGAGTTCCAGTACCTGGCTGCTGATCGGAACGGCGGAGCATATTGCCGATAAGCTTTCAGCGTTATACGAGTCGAATGCCGTCGATGGCTACAACCTCATGTTTCCGTTTTTGCCGACGGACTTCGACACATTCACCCGTGGCGTGGTGCCTTTGCTGCAAGCCAGAGGGGTTTTCCGCAAGGAATATGAACCCGGGACCCTGAGGGATCGCTTGGGTTTGAAGACGCCTGCCAACCGCTTCCTGCTGTGATCAGCGTCAATCACAATCCTCTGAATGGCTTTCATATGACCAGCGATCTATCCATGTACCTCGCTCCCGCCAGGGTTTTACAGGCCCAGGACGCCTGGCTCCAGCGCATCCTGGAGATTCTGGGTGAGCGCCGTGAGCAAAAGCAGGTCGTCGATCCCGTGTCCCATTGGCTTTCCCCTGATCTGTTGTTGGCCCAGA
>NZ_JACNDD010000161.1:0-14297 GCF_017351395.1 Pseudomonas sp. FW305-28 | reverse complement strand
CGCTTCGCCTTTTTGCGCATAGACGTGCAGCCCCCGGCGTTTCTACACTGCATCCAGTCAAGGAATCGGGGGGCAGGGGATGAACCGCAACGAATTGCGCAAGGCCGACATCAACCTGATGGTGGTTTTCGAAACGTTGATGCTTGAACGCAACGTGACGCGGGTGGCGGAAAAATTGTTCCTGGGCCAGCCGACCATCAGCTCGGCCCTCAATCGCTTGCGCAAGATGTTCAACGACCCGCTGTTCATTCGCGTCGGCCACCGCATGGAGCCGACGGCCCGGGCCGAGGAGATCATCCAGCATCTCTCGCCGGCGCTCGATTCGCTGTCGGTGGCTTTGAGCCTGACCCACGATTTCGATCCCGCCAACAGCACCATGACGTTTCGCATCGGCCTGTCGGACGACGTCGAGTTCGGCCTGTTGCCGCCGCTGTTGAGCAGCCTGCGGCAAGAGGCGCCGCAAATCGTGTTCGTGGTCCAGCATGTCGATTACTGGCGCATCCCCGATTTGCTGGCGTCAGGCGACATCACCGTGGGCATCAGCCAGACGCGCGGCCTGCCGGCCAACGCCAAGCGCAAACTGTTGCGACACATTCAACCGCGCGTATTGCGTGCCGATGCATCGGACACGCCGCTGACCCTGGACGAGTACTGCTCGCGACCTCATGTGCTGGTGTCCCATACCGCCAACGTCGCCGGGTTCGCTGATGAATGGCTGGCCGAGATCGGGCGCACGCGCCAGGTCGTGCTGTCGGTGCCGCAATACAGCGCATTGCCGGCGTTGCTGGCTGGCACCGACTTGATCGCCAGCCTGCCGGACTATACCGCCGCTGCCATGGCCGCCTCGGGGCAACTGTTCAACGAGCCCTTTCCCTTCAAGACCCCGACCCTGGATTTGTCCATGGTCTGGCTGAGCCATGTCGACAGTGACCCGGCCGAGCGCTGGTTGCGATCGCGGTTGGAGGCCTTCATGGGCGAACGCGTGCCCCTGGCAGAGCCCTGACACCGGCCTGGGGCGAAACAAAACCTGCCTGAACGCATAAAGTCGAGGTAAGGTTGTGACGACTGAAACCCCCTCGTCATATTTTCGAATCGGAGTCGAACACATGCCTCACCTGCACATGGAGTACACCGCCAACCTGCCCGAGCTGAAGGCCGAGGTCGCACTGCTGCGCCTGAACAATGCACTGGTGGCCTCCGGTCAATTTTCCGCCGAGCACGACATCAAGAGCCGGGCCGTCAAGCTCGAGACTTTTCGAGTGGGCACAGGAATAGGCGAGCGGGGTTTCGTGCACGTGAAGCTGGCCTTGCTCAGCGGACGCTCGCCGGAAATCAAGAAGCAATTGGCCGATAGCCTGCTGGCGGTGATCCAGGACCTGGGGCCATGGCCGGCCGAAGTCAGCGTGCAACTGTGCGTGGAAATCCTCGACATCGATCGGGAGCCGTATGCCAAGGCCTTGATCGGTCAATGACGATCAGGTGTCGCGTGGGGCGCAGGCCTTGATGATCTGTTCGCGTAGCCAGGCGTTGGCACTGTCCTGATCGAGGGCCAGGCTCCACTGCATGTTCAAGGTAAACCCTGGCAGCCCCCTGGGCGCTTCGTGGTGATTGAAAATCGCCTCGTTGGCCAGCAGTTTCTGGATGCGGCGGGGCAGGGTCAGGATGAAGTCGGTGCCGGTGATCATCTTCAGTGCGGCACTGTAGCTGTTGGCGCGAGCGGCGATTTGCCGGTGATGCGCCTGCTGCGACAGCCAGCCATCCACCATGTTGGTCGCTGACGTCCAGGGTGTCGGAAACACGTGTCGGCGCTGTACGAACGATTGAAGGCTCAGTTGCGTCTCAAGCGGCGTCGCCCGTTTATCCACGACGCAGACCAGGTCTTCCTGCAACAGCTGCCGGGATTTGAAATCGGTATGGTTGCTGTGGAAGTTCGGGCCGAAGCAGATCACCAGGTCCAGGCTGCCGTCCCGTAGCTCTTCGGCGGGAATGTCGGCTTCGAGCTTGTGCACGTTCACCACCACCGGCAGATTGGCGTAATCGAAGCCTTGCAGCAGTTGCGGCAGGATCAGGTGTTCGAAATATTCCGGTGCGCAGATATTGAAGGTAATGGCTTGCCGGGCCGGATCAAAGGTTGGCCTGCCGGCATGGCACAGATTGATGCTTTGCAAAATGCCGCGCACATGATCGTACATGCCCTCGGCCTTGTAGGTGGGGCGCATGCCAGTGCGGGTGTTGATAAACAGTTCGTCTTCGAAACAGGTTCGCAGTTTCTTGAGGCAATAACTGACGGTTGACTGGCTGACGCACAATGCCTCGGACACGCCGGTGACACTGCTTTGCTCGTACACGGCGCTAAACACCATGAGGTCCTGCATGTCGAGCTTTCTGAGGGAGTTACTGTTCAGCATCCGTTCTGTCTCTCGCTGTGCTCCTTGCGCGGATCTTGCGCAAACCAGGCTGACGATCCTAACGGAACGATGGTGCCAAGAGAATGCCGGGCAGGCGCTTTCATGGTCGGGAACGGGACAGATAATGTAGGGAACACGACGTGTCGATCAACGACCGATTCGTTTGCCTATGTTTAGTTTGCGCCGATCCAAGCTCCAGCAAATCCAGGTTTAACCGTCCAGGGGGTCGTGGGACGCTTGCCCGATGTGTTTCCTGTGATGCGCTCATGGACGGTTCGCCCCTGGCATTCCAATACCCTTCATACGCCGCAGTCGATCCGGTCGGCCGGTTCACGCCTGCCATGGCCCCAGCCCTTTGTGCGTTGCCTTCCGAGCTGGCCTTTTGGGCGCTCTGGCATTGCCGGCATGCGCGCCCTCCAGATACTCGTGTTTCCTGTTGATCACTCATCGTGCTCGCACAACGGCGAGCGCGCATTGACGGCGCTTTGTCGCCCGTCCGACATGGAAATACGAGCCTTCCCATGAGCCTTGCGAAAATTTCTTTTGCACCCGTGCAAGACGCCCTGGCGTTCCTCGCGCAGAACCCCGATATCGAGCTGTTCGAGTTGTTCATTCTCGATAACAACGGCGTGCCTCGGGGCAAGTTGTTGCATCGGGACGAGTTGCTGGCGGTCTACGAAAGTGGCCGGCCACTGCCCAGTACGATTCTCGGGCTGACCATCAATGGCGACGATGTGGAGAACTCCGGGCTGGTGTGGGACGTCGGTGACATCGATTGCCGCGCCTATCCCATCAGTGGCAGCTTGCAACGCATGCCGTGGCGGTTGATTCCCACGGCCGCGGTGCAGGTCAGCATGCATCCCCAGGAAGGTGGACCGGCGACCATCGCCGATCCGCGTTATTTGCTCAGCCAGGTGATCGAGGCCCTGCAGGCCGACGGTTATTACCCGGTGATGGCGGCGGAACTGGAGTTCTATCTGCTGGATGCGCACCGCGACAACCAAGGCCGGCCGCAGCCAGCACGGGACGCCGACGGTGGACGACCGCATGCCACCCAGGTTTATGGTTTGCGCGAGCTGGAGCAGATCGAGCCGTTCCTGGCCGACCTGTACGCCGCATGCAAACTGCAAGGCATCCCGGCCCGGACCGCCATTTCCGAATACGCACCCGGGCAAGTGGAGATCACCCTCGAACATCGCAGCGATGCCTTGCAAGCCATGGATGAAGCGGTGCGCTACAAACGACTGGTCAAGGGCGTGGCCCACAAGCACGGCATGCAGGCGTGTTTCATGGCCAAGCCATTCGATCACTTGGCGGGCTCCGGCATGCACATGCATGTCAGTCTGGCGGACCGTGATGGCCACAACCTATTTGCCAGTGAAGCCGGCGACGGCACGCCGTTGCTGCGCCATGCAGTGGGCGGGATGCTCGACACCCTGCTCGATTCGCTGCTGATGTTTTGCCCGAACGCCAACTCCTACCGGCGATTCCAAAGCAACAGCTACGCGCCGCTGGCGGCGACCTGGGGCGTGGACAACCGCACCGTGAGCCTGAGGGTGCCGGGTGGCCCGGCATTCTCGCGGCACATCGAGCATCGTATCTGCGGCGCCGATGCCAACCCTTACCTGGCTGCGGCGGCGATATTGGGCGGCATTCATCACGGCATACGTGAACAGTGCGATCCCGGGAAACCTGTGGAAGGCAACGGCTATGCCCAGGTGATCGAACCGCTGCCCACCGACTGGCTCACCACCCTGCGTGCTCTCGAGGCTTCGGCCTGGGCGCGGCAGGCGTTTGGCGAGGCGTTCCTGGATGTTTATCTGGCGGTCAAGCGCGCCGAATACCGTCAGTTCATGGGGGAAGTCGGCGAGCAGGATTGGCGCTGGTATCTGCATCAGGCCTGAAACAGGTGCCTGGCGGGATCCTTAAATAATTATTTAATAGCAACTTTTTCACGAAAAATTGATGGTGGGCTACCTAAAGTTTGTGTTGCCGTAGGAAACGATTTTTTCATGTTTACTGCGGCACTTCTTTTTAAAAGAGCAACTTCAGGAAACCGTCAA
Source organism: Pseudomonas sp. FW305-28 (assembly GCF_017351395.1). Lineage (NCBI taxonomy): Bacteria > Pseudomonadati > Pseudomonadota > Gammaproteobacteria > Pseudomonadales > Pseudomonadaceae > Pseudomonas > Pseudomonas sp. FW305-28. Next base: position 9,826 of record NZ_JACNDD010000161.1, on the reverse strand, counting down.
CCATCATGCTGACTATTAAAGCCGTGCGCCCCGAGTGGGTGACGCTGGCCGCCAGTGCCTTTTTGTTAGTGGGCTTCAACATCGTGCTCTGGCAACACTTGCTGGCGATCACCACGGCTGACGCTCGGGGCCTGCTGATGTGCGCGGCGTTTGGCCTGATGATTTTCTGTGCGTTCAACCTGGTGTTGACGCTCGTGGCCTTCCGTCCGCTGCTCAAGCCCGTACTGATGCTGCTGTTCCTGATCAGCGCTGGCGTGGCATATTTCATGGCCCAATACGGTGTACTGATCGACGCCGGCATGTTGCGCAACTTCGCTGAAACCAATGCCACGGAAGTCCGTGACCTGTTGTCGCTGAAGTTGTTTGTCTATATCTGTTTGTTGGGTGTCTTGCCATGCTGGTTGTTGTTCAAAACCCCAATCAACTACCGTCGTTGGCCCAAGGAATTATTAAGTAAGTTGCTGGTCGGCGTGGCTTCGGCCGCCGTGATCGGCCTGGTCGCCCTGGCCAACTACCAAGGCCTGTCTTCATTGTTTCGTAACCACCACGAATTGCGGTTGATGGTCGTGCCGAGCAACTACATCGGTGCTTCATTCGGGTACTTGCGTGAGCAGGTCGCGTCGGCCAAGCAGCCGTTCATCACCGTGGGCGAAGACGCGAGCCGCAACCCGGCCTGGCAAACCCACGGTCGCAAATCCCTGACTGTCCTGGTGGTGGGCGAAAGTGCCCGGGCCGAGAACTTCGGCATCCTCGGCTATAACCGCGACACCACGCCGACACTGGACAAGGAGGCCGGCCTGATCGCCTTCACCGACGTGCATTCCTGCGGCACCGAAACCGCCGTGTCGGTGCCCTGCATGTTTTCCAACATGGGACGCAAGAACTACGACGCCAGCAAGGCCAGGAATGAAGAGGGCTTGCTGGACGTGCTCAAGCGCGCCGGGCTGGAGGTGATCTGGCGAGACAACCAGTCCGGCTGCAAGGGCACCTGCGATCGGGTCACGCTGCAGGATGTCAGCAATCTCAAGGACCCGGCCTTGTGCGCCAACAGTGAATGCCGCGACGAGATCCTGCTCCAGGGCCTGCAGCACTTCATCGATACGCTCGACAAGGACACGGTACTGGTGCTGCACCAGATGGGCAGCCACGGGCCGGAGTACTTCAAGCGCTATCCCAAGGAGTACGAGCATTTCACCCCGGTGTGCGAAAGCAACGCGCTGAACAATTGCAGCCGCGAGAGCATCGTCAATGGCTACGACAACACGCTGGTGTACACCGATCACGTGCTGTCGACCCTGATCGACCTGTTGCGGGCCAACCAGGACAAGGTCGATACGGCCATGCTGTACCTGTCGGACCATGGCGAGTCCCTGGGCGAATACAACCTGTTTCTCCATGGCACGCCCTACATGCTCGCCCCGGAGCAACAGAAACACGTGGCGATGCTGGCCTGGTTCTCCGACAGCTACCAGAAGTCTTTTTCGGTCGACACCCATTGCCTGCAACTGAGCCGGGAAAAGCCCTTGAGCCAGGACAACCTGTTCCACTCGATGCTCGGGCTGCTGGAAGTCAACAGCCAGGTCTACAACCGGGACCTGGACCTGTTCGCCAACTGCCGCGGTGCGGTCATCGACGGCGTGCTCGCCCGGGAATGATCGCTTCCACCTTTTTTTCACGCCGGGTTGTTTAACCTGTTCCCATTCATTCCCCAAGAGCCGTTTGTATGTCCGGGCAGCCCCCTTCCACCGTCGAGCTTGAGTTCGCCAGGCAACACGACCGGGAACACGCACAAGTGTGCTGCCAGCCGGCGCCTCGGCGTTTGCGCCTGGCGTTCTGGCGTGACGAGCACATGGTGCGCAATGCCCTGAAGGTGGCGGGCGAGCCGGGGCTGGTGCTGGATGTGGCCTGTGGGGCGGGGCGGTTCTGGCCAGTACTGGCCGAGCATGCCAACCGGGTGATCCTGGCGGCGGACCCGTCGCCGGACATGCTCGAACATGCGCTCACCCACCATGGCGGCGCATTGCTCCAGCGGGTCAAGACCTTTCCGAGTTCGGCGTTCACCCTCGGTCTGTCGGCCAACGCGGTGGATTGTATTCTCTGTCTGCAACTGTTTCGCCACGTCAGTGCCAGCGAGCATCGCCTGGCGCTGTTGCGCGAGTTTCATCGGGTCAGTCGCGACACGGTGATCGTTTCGGTGCAAATCGAAGGACGCCTCAAGATCGGCCAGGCCCCGCGACGGAGCCTGGCCGACAAGGCTGATATCGAAGCCGAGTTCCGCCAGGCCGGTTTCAGCGTGCTTTGGTACCAGGATTTCCTGCCCGGTTTTGCCCTGACGCGTGTTTATGTGTTGCGTAAGACCGGTTAACTCTTGATGTAGGACTATTCTTGCTTTTTCGCAGGCGATTTCTCTCAGGCGGCTGCTCTATGGATGCTCGCAATCGCCAGCGGCGATATATACTGCGCGCCATTCTTCAAGGGAGAGCCGTGTGGCCATCGATATTCACTGGATTCGCGACAACGATAGCCTCGGTCAGTTTTGCGCCGAGTGGCAGCAGTTGCCATTCGTCGCCCTCGATACCGAATTCATGCGGGTCGACACCTTTTATCCCATTGCCGGTTTGCTGCAGATCGGCGACGGCAAGCGTGCCTACCTGATCGACCCCTTGACCATCGACAATTGGCAGCCCCTGGCCGCCCTGCTGGAAAACCCGGCGGTGCTCAAGGTGCTGCACGCCTGTAGCGAAGACCTTGAAGTGCTGCTGCGCCTCACTGGCAGCCTGCCCGCGCCGCTGTTCGATACTCAACTGGCCGCCGCCTACCTGAACCTGGGTTTCTCCATGGGCTATTCGCGGCTGGTGCAGGAAGTGCTGGGCATCGAGTTGCCCAAGGGCGAGACCCGTTCCGACTGGTTGCAACGGCCCCTGTCCGAGACACAGATCAGCTATGCGGCAGAGGATGCCGTGCATCTGGCAGAGGTTTTCGTACAACTGCGCCCGAAGCTTTCCGACGAAAAATACCGCTGGGTCCTGGAGGACGGCGCCGAACTGGTGGCCAACCTGCGTCGCGAAGTCGACCCGTACGAGGTCTACCGCGAGGCCAAGCTGGCCTGGAAGCTGTCCCGGGCTCAATTAGCCGTGCTGCGCGAGTTGTGCGCCTGGCGCGAGCGCGAGGCGCGGGCCCGTGACCTGCCGCGTAACCGCATCATTCGCGAGCATTCGCTGTGGCCCCTGGCCCGCACCCAGCCGGATAACCTCGGCGCACTGGCGAAGATCGAAGACATGCACCCGCGTACCGTGCGCCAGGACGGCCAGTTTCTGCTGGACTTGATCCAGCGCGCCGCCAGCATTCCGCCCGAGCAATGGCCGCCGGCCGTGGCCGAGCCGTTGCCCATCGAGGCGTCCGCCCTGGTCAAGCGCCTGCGGGCGTTGGGACAGGCTGAAGCCGAGCGCCTGGAGATTGCCCCGGAGCTGATGCTGCGCAAGAAAACCCTCGAAGCGCTGATCAAGAGCGGCTTCCCCGAGGGCCCTTACCAATTGCCCGATTCGCTGCGTGGCTGGCGCCGCGAATTGATGGGCCAGGCGCTGCTCGACAGCCTGGCCACTGCCGGAGAACAGCCTTGAAACGTATCTGCTCCATCTACCGCAGCTCGAAGAAAAACGAGATGTACCTGTATGTGCTCAAGAGCGATGCCTTGAAGCGTGTGCCCGAGCCCCTGATGGCCGCCTTTGGCAAGGCGATCCATGCCTTCGACCTGGTGCTGAGCCCCGAGCGGGAGCTGTCCCGGGAAGACATCAACAAGGTGCTGGAAAACCTCGACACCCAGGGCTATCACTTGCAGATGCCGCCGGCCGAAGACGAGTACATCGAGCATTTGCCCGAAGAGTTGCTGCGCCGCAACGACCCGGTCTGACGGTAGTGGGGGCGCCTGTCCTGGGTGCCTTTTGCAACACTGGAATGGTTTATTGACGACGATCGCAGGGATGGAGCGACACTCTGTCGGCGCTCGTCTGCATTGTTTTTGAAAGGTTTGATTCATGCGCGTTCTGATTGCCGAACACGATCACGCGGTGTATGCCCAGCTTCTGCGTCAGGCTGCACCCGATATTGAAGTCCTGACCAGCGGCGATTCCGCCGAACTGTCGCGACTGGCCACCGATTGCCCGGTCTGGCTCGGCCAGCCTGATCTGCTGGCCACCCTGTTGCGTCAAGGCCACCAGCCCCGTTGGCTGCAATCGACCTGGGCGGGTATCACGCCGTTGCTGGCCGATGGCTTGAGCCGCGATTACCGCCTGACCCGTGCGGTGGGCATTTTTGGCCAGGTGATGGCCGAGTACGTGCTCACCTACATGCTCGGCCATGAGCGCGAGGTGCTGGCCCGTTTGGTCAGTCAGGTCGAGCGCAAGTGGGACAACCGCCAGGGTCAAGGCCTGGCCGGACGCAAGGTGTTGATCGTCGGGACGGGAGACATCGGCCAGCGTGTGGCGCAGTTCCTGATGCCGTTCGGGGTGCAGTTGTATGGCATCGCCAGCGAAGCCAGGACGTTGGCACCGTTTATCGAAGTCGGGGCGTTGAAGGACTTGCCTCGTCTGGTGGGCGACATGGATTACGTGATCAATTTGCTGCCCAATACGCCGGATACCCATGACATCTACGACGCGGCGCTGTTCAAGCAATTCAAGCCGAGCGGGTTGTTCATCAACGTCGGCCGCGGCGTGGCGGTGGTGGATGCGGACCTGGTGCAAGCCCTGAAGGACGGGCACCTGGCCGGTGCGGTGATCGACGTTTGCCGCCAGGAGCCATTGCCACAACGCCATCCGTTCTGGACTGCCTGGGGGCTGCTGCTGACCGGCCACAGCTCGGCACCGACCTCGCCGCCGATGATGGTGCAGTTGTTCCTGGAAAACCTGCGGGCCTATCAGGCGGGCGAAGCGCTGCGCGGGGAAGTGGATTTCAGCCGGGGTTACTGAAGTCCATTTTCAGTGGTCACAAAAAATGTGTTCGCCACAGATCAAAATGTGGGAGCGAGCTTGCTCGCGATAGCGGAGTGTCAGTCAACATCAAAGTGGCTGACCTGACGCTATCGCGAGCAAGCTCGCTCCCACAGTTGATCGTCATAGGGTTACAGGGTGAAGTCGCCTTCGGCCACCAGTTCGCTCAATGGCCGGCGCGGGCTTGGGACTTCGCGGGCCTGGAGGTATTCGGCCAGGGTCGACTTGTCCCCCAGCTTGCCAATCGCCACGGCGGCGTGCAGGGCGTAGCCTTCCGGGATCTTCAGTTCCTTGCGGGTCAGTTCCTGGTCGAAACCGGCCATGCCATGGGTGTGCCAGCCGCTGAGGCTGGCTTGCAACGCCAGGTGGCCCCACGCCGCGCCGGTGTCGAAGGTGTGGGTCTGCGCCGGGGTTTCCTCGGTGGCACCGGGCACCGCGAAGGTGGTTTTCGAGACGACGATCACCAGCGCCGAGGCGTGTTGGGCCCAGCCGCGGTTGAACTCGTTGAGCAAACCCAGGAAACGCTGCCAATTCGGCGTGTCGCGCCGTGCGTACAGGAAGCGCCAGGGTTGTGAGTTGTAGGCCGAAGGGGCCCAGCGAGCGGCTTCGAAGAAGCTCAGCAAGGTTTCTTCGGTAATGCTTTCACCGGTAAACGCGCGGGGCGACCAGCGTTCGATGAACTGAGGGTGGATCGCGTAATCGGCAATGCGGGAATTGGCGCTCATGGGCTCACCTGGCTCGAGTTTGGAAAGACAATGCAGCAACCTACGTCCCGGCGCCCGGCCTGACAAGCCCCTGCCTACCGACAGTCGCCAATGCTTGGCCTTAGGAGGTCCCGGCACTAGACTGTCGGCCTTTCACTACCTGATGTTGATGCTTGAGCCATGGCCGCCAAAGTCGAACCGTTCTGGATACGCAAAACCCTCGATCAGCTCGATACACAGGAGTGGGAATCGCTGTGCGACGGCTGTGGCCTGTGCTGCCTGCAAAAGCTCGAAGACGAAGACGACAACAGCGTCTACTACACACGCATCGCCTGCAAACTGCTGGACCTGAAAACCTGCCAGTGCACCGACTACCCTAATCGCCGTGAGTTCGTGCCCGATTGCATCCAGCTCACACCGGGCAAGGCCGATGAGTTCAAATGGCTGCCGCCCACCTGCGGTTATCGGCTGGTCAGCGAAGGCAAGGACTTGCCGTTGTGGCACCACCTGGTCTGCGGTGATCGAGAGGCCGTGCACCACGAACGCATTTCCCAGTCCGGGCGCATGCTGGCCGAAGGCAGCGTGCCGGAAGACGATTGGGAAGATCATCTGATTTTCCGCGCCGGCTGAACCACCGGGCGGCGCACCACCAGGGAGAACCCATGGCTGCAGGATTGAAACGGATGCTGGCAGCCGGGCTGCTGGCGGTGTGCGGGCCGCTGTGGGCGGCGCAGAAAGTCGACCTGGATTATCACGTGCACCTGTTGCCACAGAGCGATCAGGCCGAGGTGCGCCTGACCCTGGCCCGGGGTTCGGCGGTGCGCAGCCTGGATTTCGACCTCGGCGACGGCAGCCGCTACAGCGATTTCAAGGCCGACGGCCAATGGCTGCTCACCCCCGGCAAAGCGGCGCGTGGCGTCTGGCGTCCGGCCACCGACAAGGCCAGCCTGAGCTACCGTGTGCGCATCAGCCATGCCCGCAAGAACGCCACCTTCGAAACCCGCATGGTCCCGACGTGGGCGTTGCTGCGCGGCGATGATCTGGTGCCGGCGGCCAAGCTCGACCAGCAGGATGGCGTCGAACTGGTGGCCCGTCTTGAGGTGGAATTGCCCGACGGCTGGAAAAGCATCGAGACCCCCTGGCCGCGTATCGGCAAACAACGTTTTCGCATCGACAACCCCTCGCGCCTGTTCGACCGCCCCACCGGCTGGATGCTCGCCGGCAAACTGGGCAGCCGCCGCACACGCCTGGGCGAAACCGAAGTGACGGTGGCCTCGCCCCAGGGCCAGGGCATGCGCCGGATGGATGTGCTGACGCTGCTGACGTTCGTCTGGCCGCAGGTACAGGCGCTGGTGCCGCGTCATCCGGCCAAGTTGCTGATCGTCGGTGCCGGCGATCCGCTGTGGCGAGGTGCCCAGGCCGGCCATGACTCGATTTACCTGCACAGTCGACCGCCGCTGGTCAGCGAGCGGGGCAGCAGCCCGTTGTTGCGGGAGCTGGTGCAGGCGCTGGCCCGGGTCAATGATCAGGATCGTAGCGACTGGATCAGTGAGGGGCTGACCGAGTACTACGCCATTGAACTGCTACGCCGCGCCGGCGGCCTGAGTGATGAGCGCTACCAGACCTTGAACGACCGGCTCGCCCGCGAGAGCAAGGGCGTCACCACTTTGCGCGGCGAGCAGATCGGCCCGGCGACGGTGGCCAAGGCGGTGCTGCTGTTGCAGGAACTGGACCGCGAGATTCGCCTGAAAACCCGCAACAAGCGTTCGCTGGATGATGTGTTGCAGGGGGCGATGCGCTTGGAAACGGTCGATACCCAGGAGTTTGTGCAGCTCAGTGAGAGCGTTCTGGGTGGGGCCTCTACTGTGCTGGATACCCGGTTACTTCAGTGACACCGCTTTCGCGAGCAAGCTCGCTCCCACATTGGATTTTCGGCGTTCACAAAACCTGTGGGAGCGAGCTTGCTCGCGATGGCGGCCTGACAGGCTGTAATTACTCGTCTTTCTTCATCAACCCGGCCAGCGCGGCGAAGGGGTTGTGGGTCGCCTTGGCGATTTTCGGGGTGCTCAGGGAGCCGTCGCCGAAGTATTGCTGGTCGGTGTAACGCGAGTGTTCGTTGTCGTGGCAGTACAGGCACAGCAGTTCCCAGTTGGAACCGTCCTGGGGGTTGTTGTCGTGGTTGTGGTCGCGGTGATGAACGGTCAGTTCGCTCAGGCGCTTGCCGGAAAACTCACGGGCGCAGCGGCCACAGACATGGGGGTACATTTTCAGGGCTTTGTCGCGGTAGCCCATCTCCCGGTCGCGCTGAGCATCGGCGAGGATGCGGTCCAGCTTGGCGGTGTTGGACGGTGGCGTTGACGAACTCATGGGTTCACCTTTGTAAATAAAGACTGATGACGGTTGGGCACAGTTTAGCTTAGCCCTTGAGTTTCTCGGCAATCCAGATGGTGTGGCGGGTGCCTTTGTTGCCGTGGGCGAACACTTGCACTTCTTCGGCCTTGAAGCCGGCTTTCTTCAGCTTGTCGGAAAACTGCCGATCAGCGCTGGCCGACCACACCGCCAATACGCCCTTGGGCCGCAAGGCCTTGGCGCAGGCGGCCAGGCCACCGGCCGAATACAGCCAGCTGTTGGCTTTCTGGGTCAGGCCTTCCGGGCCATTGTCGACGTCCAGCATGATCGCGTCGAACCCCTGGGGCTCGGCTTGCAGCACCTTGGCCACGTCTTCCATGCGGATCACCGTGCGCGGGTCTGCCAGCGGTCGCCCGGCCTTTTCACCCAAGGGGCCACGGTTCCACTCCACCACACCGGGCACCAGTTCGGCCACCACCACTTCGGCGGTCTTGCCCAGGTGCTTGAGGGCCGAGGCGAGGGTGAAGCCCATGCCGAGGCCGCCGATCAGCACGCGCGAGCCAGGACGACCGGCGACCTTGCGGCAAGGAATCTCTGCCAGGGCGTCTTCGGAACCGTGCATGCGGGTGTTCATCAACTGCCCGCCGTCGCCGCCCTGGATCTTGATGACGAAGTCTTCGCCGTACTCGAACAGGCACAGGGCACCGCCGTTATCAGGGATGGGTGTGGTGTCGAGCAGAACGAAACGTTTCATGGAAATCTCGTAGGAGGGCAAACCGCGCGGTAACGACTAGCCTTAAAGCAGACAATAGCCACGGAGCCATTGATGAAGTGCATCATTCTAACGGCCATTGCCCTGGCGGCGCTCTCAATAAGTTGCGCCCAGGCTCAACAACCGACGATTCCGGTCAACCCGCCCAGCATCCCCGGCTCGCCGGGCACCGCCACCCCCATGCCGTATCCGCCGGTCACGCCCAACGGTGTGCCCAAGGCGGGCACCGGAAGCGGTGGGCCGCCCTTGCTGCCGCCCATTGAAATGCCCAAGCCGCCCAAGGACCAGCCGATACCGGGCATGGAGCCGAAGCCGGTGAAGGCCAAGTCGCCGGGGGGGTAAATCGACAAGACGACGCAATAACCTGTGGGAGCGAGCTTGCGCGCGATAGCGGTGTGTCAGTCGACTTCAATGCTGGCTGATCCGCCGCTATCGCGAGCAAGCTCGCTCCCACAGGGTTTATGTGTTGTTGTCAGACCTGCTGCGACAACAACTGCCCGTCGGCCATGCGCAGGCGCTTGGACAGGGAGACGGCGAGGGCGCGGATGATCTTGGCGGCGATCTTGGGGGCGTCGTTGAGCATTTTTTCCAGGGAGTCCTTGCCCAGGTTCAGCAACTGGCAATCGCTGGCGGCGATGCAACTGGCCGAGCGCCGTTCGCCGTCGAGCACGGCCATTTCACCGAAGGCCCGACCGCTGCGCAGCGTGGCGATGGTCACGGGTTGGCCGTCGGGACCGGTTTTCTGCACGGCCACCTGGCCGGTGTGGATGATGCACATGAAGCTGCCGGCATCGCCCTCGTGGAAAATCGCTTCGCCCTCGGCGATGGCGCTGATGCTGAAATAGCCCGACGCCGCGGCGAAGTCGACGGGCAGCAACTGGTCGAACAGGCCGCAGTCCATCAGCCAGTCGCGGATTTCTTTGTTCAGTAAGGTCGGTTCTGACATGTCGTCACGGTCTTTTTCTTGTGTTTGCTACGGGTTTGGATTGAAGAGGAACCCTTGTGGGAGCGAG
>NZ_JACNDD010000160.1:0-14336 GCF_017351395.1 Pseudomonas sp. FW305-28 | reverse complement strand
GTCCTGCCCCTTCCTGACACAAATTCCCAAACGCTAATTTTTCCGGCTTGCATTCGTTTCATAGGGACGACTTGCCTTTGTGCCTTGTGCCCACTGATTCCGGATACCCCAGAAATGAATGCTGAAGACGCCTTGAAACTTGCTCGCCGGTTTATCGGGTTGCCCCTGGAAAAGCGCCGGATGTTCCTGGCCGCGTTGGACAAGGAGGGCGTGGAGTTCAGCGGTTTTCCCATTCCCCGGGGTGTCGAGGCCGAGGATCGCCAGGCGTTGTCCTATGCCCAGCAGCGCATGTGGTTTCTCTGGCAACTGGAGCCGGGCAGCGGCGCCTACAACCTGCCGGGCGCGGTGCGGCTCAAGGGTGCGTTGAGCCTGCCGGCCCTGGAGCAAGCCTTCGCCAGCCTGGTGGCCCGTCATGAAACCCTGCGCACAGTGTTCCAGCGCCAGGCCGACGACAGCCTGCTGCAAGTCCCCTCCAACACAGCGCTGGCGATCAAGCGCCAGGACTTCAGCGCCTTGCCGGCGGCCGAGCGCGAGCAGGCGGTGCGCCAGGCTGCCGAAGCGCAATCGATGCAGCCTTTCGACCTGTCCAGCGGCCCGTTGCTGCGGGTCGAATTGCTCACCCTCGATGAGCAGGAACATGTGCTGCTGCTGACCTTGCACCACATCGTCTCCGACGGCTGGTCGATGAACGTACTGATCGACGAGTTCATCCGCTGCTACGACGCCCATGAAGCAGGCGTGGCGCCGCAACTGGCCGATTTGCCGATCCAGTACAGCGACTACGCCCTGTGGCAACGCCGCTGGCTGGAAGCTGGCGAGCAGGCGCGTCAACTCGAATATTGGCAGGCGCAATTGGGCGATGAGCATCCCGTGCTGGAACTGCCCATCGATCACCCACGCCCGGCGATGCCCAGCTATCGCGGCACGCGCTTTGAGTTCGCCGTGGAGCCGGCACTGGCCGAGCAACTGCGCGCCACCGCCCAGCAGCACAACATCACCCTGTTCATGCTCCTGCTTGGCGCGTTCAACGTGCTGCTGCATCGCTACACCGGCCACACCGATATCCGCGTCGGAGTGCCCATCGCCAACCGCAACCGCGCCGAAACCGAAGGGCTGATCGGCTTCTTCGTCAACACCCAGGTATTGCGCACCGAGCTCGGCGGCCAGACCCGTGTCGATGAGCTGCTGCGCACGGTCAAGGAAGCCGCCCTCGGCGCCCAGGCCCATCAGGACCTGCCGTTCGAACGGTTGGTGGAAGCCCTGAAACTGGAGCGCAGCCTTAGCCATACACCGCTGTTCCAGGTGATGTACAACCACCAGCCACAAGTGGCCGACATCGCCAGCATCCGCACGGCGTCGGGGCTGGAGTTGTCGATGCTGGAATGGCAGAGCCGCACCACGCAGTTCGACCTGACCCTCGACACCTGGGAAAAGGCCGGCAAACTGCATGCGGCGCTGACCTACGCCAACGATCTGTTTGATGCCGCCACGGTCGAGCGCATGGCTCGGCACTGGACACGGTTGCTGCACGGCATGGTCGCCGACAGCCGCGCGCTCGTCGGTGAATTGCCGCTGCTGGAAGCCGATGAGTACCAGCGCCTGATCCATGACTGGAACCCGGTGGATGCGCCGTTCGACCAGGCGCTGTGCATCCACCAGATGATTGCCCGCCAGGCCCAGGCTACGCCGGATGCACTGGCGGTGACCTTCGCCAACATCCGACTGAGCTACAGCGAACTCGACGGCCGCGCCAACCGCCTGGCCCATAAACTCATCGAATTGGGCGTGGGCCCGGAAGTGCGCGTGGGTGTGGCGATGCCGCGCTCCGAGCACCTGCTGATCGCCTTGCTGGCGGTGCTCAAGGCCGGCGGCGCCTACGTGCCGCTGGACCCGGACTACCCGACCGAGCGCGTGGCCTACATGCTCGATGACAGCCGCGCCCGGGTCTTGCTGACCGAACAGGCGGTGGCGGCGACGCTGGACGTGCCGGCCGAAACCGCCGTGCTGATGCTGGATCGGATCGAGCTGGGGCAGTACCCACTGGGTGCACCGGTCACCCACGTCACGCCCGACAACCTCGCTTATGTGATCTACACCTCCGGCTCCACCGGTCAACCCAAGGGCGTGGCGATTGCCCATCGCAACGTGCTGGCGCTGATCGATTGGTCCCGATCGGTCTACAGCCGCGACGACATCCAGGGCGTACTCGCCTCCACGTCGGTGTGCTTCGATTTGTCGGTATGGGAACTGTTCGTGACCCTGGCCAACGGCGGCTCGCTGATCATCGCCCGCAATGCCCTGGAGTTGCCGCAATTGCCGGCCCGGGATCAGGTGCGACTGATCAACACCGTGCCCTCGGCGATTGCCGCGTTGCAGCGCAGCGGCGAGATCCCGGCCAGCGTGCGCATCATCAACCTCGCTGGTGAGCCACTGAAGCAAAGCCTGGTGGATGCGCTATACCCACAACACCCTTCCTGTGGGAGCGAGCTTGCTCGCGATAGCGGCGGGTCAGCCCCCCATGGACCAACTGACAGGGCGCCATCGCGAGCAAGCTCGCTCCTACAGGGGGTAGAGCATGTCTACGACCTCTACGGCCCCTCGGAAGACACCACCTATTCCACCTGGACCCGGCGCACCGCCGGCGGCACGGCGAACATCGGCCGGCCCCTCAAGCACACCGCCAGCTACCTGCTGGACGCCGACCTGCAACCGGTGCCCCAAGGCGTCTCGGCGGAGCTGTACCTGAGCGGCGCGGGCATCACCCGTGGTTACCTCGGCCGTGCCGCGATGACCGCCGAGAAGTACGTGCCCAACCCGTTTTCCACAACCGGCGAACGCCTGTACCGCACCGGCGACCTGACCCGCTACCAGGCCGACGGCGCCTTGCAATACGTCGGTCGCATCGACCATCAGGTCAAGGTCCGCGGCTTCCGTATCGAACTGGGGGAAATCGAAGCGCGCCTGCTGCAACAACCCCAGGTGCGCGAACTGGCGGTGCTGGCCCAGGACGGCGAGCACGGCCAGCAACTGGTGGCCTTCATCGTCCCGCGCGAGGCTGCGGTGCTGGCCGACGCCGAGGCCCAGGTGCAATTGCGCGAAGCCCTCAAGGCCGCCCTGCGCGAACACCTGCCGGACTACATGGTGCCGGCCTACCTGGTGTTCCTCCCACAACTGCCGCTGACCCCCAACGGCAAGCTCGACCGCAAGGCGTTGCCGGCCATTGACGGCAGCGAGCAGCAGCGGGAATTTGTCGCGCCCCACAGCCCCATGGAAAAAGCCCTGGCGGCGATCTGGCAGGACGTGCTGAACCTCGACAGCATCGGCCTGGAAGACAACTTCTTCGAGCTGGGCGGTGATTCCATCGTCTCGATGCAAGTGGTCAGCCGGGCGCGGCAAGTCGGGATTGTGCTCAATCCCAAGGCCCTGTTCCAACACCAGACCCTGCGCAGTCTGGCGCTCGTCGCGCGCCAGGGCGACAGCCAGGCGATCGATCAGGGGCTGGCACGCGGCGCGGTGCCGTTGACGCCGGTGCAGCAGTGGTTCTTCGAGCGCGATATTCCCGAGCGGCAACACTGGAACCAGTCGCTGCTGCTGGTGCCGGGCGAACACCTTGATGCCGTGGCATTGGTCTCGGCCCTGGCCCGCCTGGCTGAGCACCATGACAGCCTGCGCCTGCGCTTTACCCAGGTGAACGGCCAATGGCAGCAAGCCTATGCCGAGCCGTCGGCGGCCAGTGTGTTGTGGCAGCGCCAGGCGACCTCGGTCGAACAACTCAACGCCCTGTGCGACGACGCCCAGCGCAGCCTCGACCTGGAAGACGGGCCACTGTTGCGGGCGTTGCTGGTGGACATGGTCGACGGCAGCCAGCGCTTGTTGCTGGCGATCCATCACCTGGTGGTGGACGGTGTTTCCTGGCGCGTGCTGCTGGACGATCTGCAGCAGTTCTACCGCCAACTGCAGGCCGGCCAGGCGATCCAGGTGCCGGTCAAGACCAGCGCTTATGGACAATGGGCCGCGCACCTGCACGGGCATCTCGATGGCTTCATGGCCAGCCTCGATTACTGGCGTGCCCAGGGTCATGCGCCGGCCGGCAACGGCTTGCCGTGCGATTACCCCGAGCGCCTGCTGCTGGCGTGTGACGAGCGCAAGGTGCAAGTGCGGCTGGACGCCGAACAGACCCGCCAACTGCTGCAACAGGCGCCCAAGGCCTACCGCACCCAGGTCAATGACCTGCTGCTGACGGCCCTGGCCCGTACGGTGTGCCGCTGGACCGGCCAGGACAGCACGCTGATCCAGCTCGAAGGCCATGGCCGTGAAGCGCTGTTCGATGGCGTTGACTTGACCCGCACCGTCGGCTGGTTCACCAGCCTGTTCCCGGTCAGCCTCAGCCCGGTGCCGGCATTGAGTGCGTCGGTCAAGGCCATCAAGGAACAACTGCGCGCCGTGCCGGACAAGGGCCTGGGTTATGGCGTGCTGCGCTACCTGGGCGAACCGACGGTGCGTGCCGAACTGGCGGCCTTGCCGGCGCCGCGTATCACCTTCAACTATCTGGGCCAGTTCGACCGGCAGTTCGACGACGGCGCGCTGTTTGTTCCCTCTGGTGAAGGCAGTGGCGCGGCGCAACATGCCCGGGCACCGCTGGCGAATTGGTTGACGGTGGAAGGCCAGGTCTATGGCGGCGAGCTGTCCCTGAACTGGGGTTTCAGCGAGCGGATGTTCAAGCAGCAGACCATCGAGACACTGGCCGCTGACTACCTCGCTGAACTGAGGGCGTTGATCGAACACTGCTGCGCGCAGGAAACGCCACAGGCCACGCCATCGGACTTCCCCCTGGCCCGCATCAGCCAGGCGCAACTCGACAGCCTGCCGGTGGTCGCCGGGCAGTTGGACGATCTCTATCCGCTGTCGCCCATGCAGCAGGGCTTGCTGTTCCACACCTTGTACGAGCAGGCGGCAGGGGAATACATCAACCAGTTGCGCGTGGACGTGCAGGGCCTCGATCCACAGCGCTTCGCCGACGCCTGGCAGGCCACCCTCGACGCCCAGGACATCCTGCGCAGTGGTTTTGTCTGGCAGGGCGATCTCGAACAACCGTTGCAGATCGTCCATCGCCAGGTCGAGTTGCCCTTCACGGTCCTCGATTGGCGCGGGCACGATCACCTCGCCGAGGCCCTGAATGAATGTGCCGACGCCGAGCGCCGTCAGGGCTTCGACCTGGCCCGGGCACCGTTGCTGCGCCTGGTGCTGGTGCAGACCGAGGCCGAGCGCTGGCACTTGATCTACACCCATCACCACATCCTGATGGACGGCTGGAGCAATGCCCAATTGCTGGGTGAAGTCTTGCAGCGCTACAGCGGTCGCTTGCCCAAGGCCAATGTCGGGCGTTATCGCGACTACATCGCCTGGCTGCAACGCCAGGACGCTCAACTGAGCGAGACGTTCTGGACCGGTCAGTTGGCCATCCTGCAAGAGCCGACGCGGTTGGCGCGCGTCATGTCCGCCAGCGAAATCCACAGCGGCCATGGCGATCACTTCCAGACCCTGGACGCGACCCGCACCCAGGCCCTGGAGCAGTTCGCCCGCCAACAGAAAGTCACCCTCAACACCCTGGTGCAAGCGGCGTGGCTGTTGCTGCTGCAACGCTACACCGGCCATGACAGCGTCGCCTTCGGTGCCACCGTGGCCGGGCGTCCGGCGGATCTGCCGGGCATCGAGCAACAGGTTGGCCTGTTCATCAACACCTTGCCGGTGATCGCCGCGCCACGTCCGGACCAGTCGGTCGGTGCCTGGCTGCAAGCCGTGCAGGCACAGAACCTGAGCCTGCGGGAGTTCGAGCACACGCCGTTGGCGGACATCCAGCGCTGGGCCGGCCAGGGCGGCGAGGCGCTGTTCGACAACATCCTGGTGTTCGAGAACTACCCGATTGCCCAGGCCCTGGCAGAAGGCGCGGGGCAGGGCGCGGTGTTTGGCGAAGTCAGCCACCTGGAGCAAACCCATTACCCGTTGAGCGTGGCGGTGACCCTCGGCGAGACGCTGGCGCTGCACTACAGTTTCGACCGGGCGCATTTCAGCCCGGCGGCCATCGACGGCATCAGCGCGCAGTTGTTGCAGTTGTTGGAACGCTTCGCCGAGTCGGCGGCGCGCAACCTCGGGCAAATCGCCCTGGTCAGCGTCGAGGAACAGGCCCGGCAACAGGCCGCCAATCATCCGCAGCCGTACCCGACCGACATTGCCGTGCATCAGCGCATCGCCGATCTGGCGGCGCACAAGCCCGACGCGACGGCGGTGATCTTCGACGGCCAGCGTTTCAGCTATGGCGACCTCGACCGGCGCGCCAACCAGTTGGCCCACGCCTTGATTGCCCGTGGCGTGGCCCCGGAAACCCGGGTTGGCGTGGCCCTGCCGCGCAGCGAAGGGGTGATCGTCGCGCTGCTGGCGGTGCTCAAGGCCGGCGCGGCCTATGTGCCGCTGGACACCAGTTACCCACGGGAACGCCTGGCGTACCTGATCGAGGATTCGGGGCTGGCGTTGTTGCTCACCGATTCCCGGGTGTCGGCGCAGTTGCCCCTGGACGGCGCCGCCCAGGTGCTGGAACTCGACCGCCTGGACCTGAGCCTACAACCGACGAACGCCCCAGCCGTGGGTATCGATCCGCAGAACCTGGCCTACGTGATCTACACCTCCGGCTCCACCGGCAACCCCAAAGGCGTGAGCGTGGCCCACGGTCCGCTGGCGATGCACTGCCAGGCCATCGGTGAGCGCTATGAAATGCAGGGCAGCGATTGCGAATTCCACTTCATGTCCTTCGCCTTCGACGGTGCCCACGAACGCTGGCTCACCAGCCTGACCCATGGTGCTTCGCTGTTAATCCGCGACGACAGCCTGTGGACCCCGGAACAGACCTACAACGCCATGGCTGAGCACGGCGTGACCGTGGTGGCGTTCCCGCCGGTGTACCTGCAACAACTGGCCGAACACGCCGAGCGCGTGGGCAACCCGCCGAAAGTGCGCATCTACTGCTTCGGCGGCGATGCGGTGCCCAACGCCAGTTTCGAACGGGTCAAGCGCGCCCTCGATCCGGACTTCATCATCAACGGTTACGGCCCGACCGAAACCGTGGTCACCCCGTTGATCTGGAAGGCCGGCCGCGACGTGGCGTGTGGCGCCGCCTATGCACCCATCGGCAGCCGCATCGGCGACCGCAGCGCCTACGTGCTCGACGCTGACTTGAACCTGCTGCCCCAAGGCATGGCCGGTGAACTGTACCTGGGCGGCACCGGGCTGGCGCGGGGCTACCTGAACCGTCCGGGCCTGACAGCCGAACGGTTTGTCGCCGACCCGTTCAGCCGCAGTGGCGGCTTGCTCTACCGCACCGGCGACCTGGTGCGCCAACGCGTCGATGGCACCTTCGATTACCTGGACCGCATTGACAACCAGGTGAAGATCCGCGGTTTCCGTATCGAACTGGGTGAAGTCGAAGCCAGCCTGCAAGCCCTCGACGGCGTTCGCGAAGCGGTGGTGGTGGCCCAGGAAGGGGCTGCTGGCAGCGGCAAGCGTCTGGTTGCCTATGTGGTGGCCGACGAGTCCGTGGGTGAGGCTTTCGCCGAGCACTTGCGTGACCAGCTCAGGGCGACTTTGCCGGCGCACATGGTCCCGGCCTATCTGCTGCTGCTCGAACGCCTGCCGCTGACCCCCAACGGCAAGCTCGACCGCAAGAACCTGCCCAAGCCCGACGTCAGCCAATTGCAGCGAACCTACGTGGCACCGCGCAGCATGTTGGAACAGCAACTGGTGTCGATCTGGCAGGACGTGCTCAAGCTCGCGCAAGTGGGCCTGCGGGATAACTTCTTCGAACTGGGCGGCGATTCCATCGTCTCGATCCAGGTGGTCAGCCGTGCTCGCCAGGCCGGTATCCACTTCACTCCCAAGGACTTGTTCCAGCACCAGACCATCGAGGCGCTGGCGGCGGTGGCCCAGACGGGCGCACCGCTGCAAGCGATCGATCAACGACCGGTCACCGGCGAAACGGCGCTGCTGCCGATTCACCAGTGGTTCTTCGCCCAGGCGATTCCTGACCGTCATCACTGGAACCAGTCGGTGATGCTCAAGCCGACCCAAGCGCTGGATGCCCCGGCGCTGGAGCAGGCCTTGGATGCCCTGGTCGCGCACCACGACAGCCTGCGCCTGGCCTTCATCGAGCAGGCCGCAGGCTGGACGGCGCGCTACCGTGACGGGGTGGCCGACGGGATTGTCTGGCAAGCCGACGTCGCCGATCTCGCCGCACTGCAAGCCCTGGGCGATCAGGCCCAGCGCAGCCTGCAACTGGACGGCGGCTCGCTGATTCGCGCGGTGCTGGCGAACCTCGCCGATGGCACCCAGCGTTTGCTGCTGATCGTGCATCACCTGGTGGTCGACGGGGTGTCCTGGCGGATCCTCGTCGAAGATTTGCAGACGGCCTATCGGCAGGCACTGACCGGCGCAACCGTGCAGTTGCCGGCCAAGACCAGCGCGATCCAGGCCTGGACCGAAGCGTTGCAGGGCTATGCTCGCAGCGCATCCTTGCAGGCCGAACTGGGTTTCTGGCAGCAACAGTTGCAAGGCGCCTCCACGGCGTTGCCATGGGATAACCCCCAGGGTGGGCGGCAACAGGCTCAGGCCATGACTGTCCGCACGTCACTGGACAAGTCCCTCACCCGGCAGCTGTTGCAGCAAGCCCCGGCGGCCTATCGCACCCAGGTCAATGACCTGTTGCTCACCGCCCTGGCGCGGGTGATGGTGCGCTGGACTGGCGCTGACAGCGTGGTGGTGCAACTCGAAGGCCACGGTCGCGAAGAACTGTTCGAACACATCGACCTGACCCGCACGGTCGGCTGGTTCACCAGCCTGTTCCCGGCTCGCCTCACACCCGCTGCCGAACTCGGTGCTTCGCTGAAGCAGATCAAGGAACAGCTGCGCGCCATCCCCCATAAGGGCATCGGTTTCGGTGCCTTGGCGCACCTGGGCGATGCGCCGGCGCGGCAAGCGTTGCAGGCCTTGCCGACGCCGCAACTGACCTTCAACTACCTCGGCCAGTTCGACGGCAGTTTCGCGGCGGCTGACGATGCCCTGTTCGTGCCCACCGCCGAGCATGGCGGTGAAGAGTTGAACATGCAGGGCCCGCTGGGCAGTCCGCTGGCGCTGGACGGCAAAGTCTTCGGCGGCGAGCTGGACTTGAGCTGGACCTTCAGCGGCGACCTGTTCAACGCTGCGACCATCCAGCGCCTGGCCGATGACTACCTGCAAGAACTCACCGCGCTCATCTGCCATTGCTGCGACAGCCAGCACCGTGGCGTGACGCCGTCGGACTTCCCGCTGGCGCGGCTGTCCCAGGCGCAATTGGACACATTGGTCCGAGACCCTCAGGCTGTCGACGACATCTACCCGCTGTCGCCGATGCAACAGGGCATGCTGTTTCATTCCTTGCTCGGCCACGGCAGTGGCGATTACATCAACCAGATGCGCCTCGATGTGGAGGGCGTCGACCCGCAGCGTTTCCGCGCCGCCTGGCAGGCGGTGGTCGATGCCCATGACATTCTGCGTACCGGGTTCTTCTGGCAGGGCGACCTGGAGCAGCCGGTGCAAATCGTCCAGCGTCAGGTCGAGGTGCCATTCCGTGTGCTCGACTGGAACGGGCGGACGGATATCGACGACGCCTTGCAAACCCTCGCCGATGAAGAACGGGCCCAAGGTGTGGACCTGACCCAGGCGCCGTTGCTGCGCCTGGTGCTGGTGCGCACCGGCACGGATCGGCATCACCTGATCTACACCAACCATCACATCCTGATGGATGGCTGGAGCAGCGCGCAGTTGCTCGGCGAAGTGTTGCAGCATTACCGCGGCGACAGCGTGGCCCGCCCGACTGGCCGTTATCGCGATTACATCGCCTGGCTGCAACGTCAGGACGCGAGCCTCGGCGAAGGGTTCTGGACGCAACAGCTACGCACGCTGGATGAGCCGGTGCGCCTGGCCCAGGTGTTTGCGCGCCCGGCACAGGACGTCTCGGCGGCGCTGTACGGCCATCACCGCATGCAGTTGGATGGGATGCAGACCCAACGCCTGGCCGAGTTCGCCCGCCAGGCCAAAGTCACCGTCAACACCCTGGTGCAAGCGGCCTGGCTGTTGCTGTTGCAACGCTACACCGGCAAGGCCAGTGTGGCGTTCGGCGCAACGGTGGCGGGGCGGCCGGCGGACCTGGTGGGCGTCGAGGGCCAGATCGGCCTGTTCATCAACACCTTGCCGGTCATTGCCAGCCCGCGTCCGGAACAGGACCTGGGCGACTGGCTGCACAGCGTCCAGGCGCAGAACCTGGCCTTGCGCGAGTTCGAGCACACGGCGCTGTTCGACATCCAGCGCTGGGCCGGCCTGGGCGGCGAAGCCTTGTTCGACAACATCCTGGTATTCGAGAACTACCCGATTTCCGAAGCCTTGGCACACGGTGCGCCTGAAGGCTTGCGTTTCGGTGCGGTGGACAACCTGGAGCAGACCAACTATCCGCTGACCCTGCTGGTCAGCCTCGGTGCCGAGCTGGCAGTGCAGTTCAGCTACCAGTGCGCTCGTTTCACCGAGGCCTCGGTCGAGCAGATCGGCGTGCACCTGCAACGCTTGCTGCTGCAAATGATCGACGCCGGGCAACGGCCTCTGGGCGAACTGAGCGTGCTCGACGAGCGCGAAACCCGCCAGCACGTGCAAGGCTGGAACGCCACCACGGCGGAATATCCCCAGGCGCGCTGCGTCCATCGGCTGTTCGCGGCCCAGGCCCGGCAAACGCCGGATGCCACGGCGCTGGTGTTCGCCGATCAGGTGCTGAGCTATGGCGAACTCAATGTCCGGGCCAACCGCCTGGCCCATTGTTTGATCGAACAGGGCGTGGGGCCCGATCGGTTGGTCGGTGTGGCGCTGGAGCGTGGCGTGGACATGATTGTCGCCTTGCTGGCGATCCTCAAGGCCGGTGGCGCCTACCTGCCGCTGGACCCGGCGTTCCCCCAGGATCGCCTGGCCTACATGATCGAAGACAGCGGCATCGAGCTGCTGCTGACCCAACGTTCATTGCTCGACCAGTTCTGTGGGAGCGAGCTTGCTCGCGATAGCGGTGGTTCAGTCAATGATGATGTTGAAGGTGAGGGCCTCATCGCGAGCAAGCTCGCTCCCACAGGGGGCGGTGGTGGTGTGAATACGTTGGTGTTGGACCAGGAGGGTGACTGGCTCGACGGTTATGCCTGCGACGCGCCGGCGCCGGGCCTGGATGCGGAGCACCTGGCCTACGCGATCTACACCTCCGGCTCCACCGGCAAACCCAAGGGTGTGATGGTGCGCCACGGCGCGCTGACCAACTTCGTCGCGAGCATGGCCCAGGCGCCGGGCATGACGGCCCAGGACCGGGCGTTGTCGCTGACCACGTTCTCGTTCGATATTTTCGGCCTGGAAATCTACGTGCCGCTGATGGTCGGCGCGTGCATCGTGCTGACCGGCCAGCACGTCGCCCAGGACCCGTACGCGGTGTTGGCGCTGATCGCGGCCGAGCAGGTCAACGTGGTGCAGGCCACGCCGTCGACCTGGCGCATGTTGCTGGACAACGAGCACGCCCAGGGTTTGCGCGGCTGCAAATGCCTGTGCGGTGGCGAGGCGCTGCCCCAGGAACTGGCCGTGCGCATGCTCGCCCTCGGCGGTGAAGTGTGGAACCTCTACGGCCCGACGGAAACCACCATCTGGTCGGCCTTGCACCCGTTGCAAACCCAGGCCGCGCAACCCTGGCTGGGCGGGCCTATCGACAACACGGCGCTGTACATCGTGGGCGCCGACCTGATGCCGGTGCCCTATGGCGTGGCCGGTGAATTGCTGATCGGCGGCCAGGGTCTGGCCCGTGGTTATTTCCAGCGTCCGGCGCTGACCGCCGAACGTTTCGTGCCCCATCCGTTTGTCGCCGGCGAGCGCCTGTATCGCACCGGTGACCTGGCGCGCCAGCGGGCCGACGGCATCCTCGAATACCTCGGGCGCATCGACCATCAGGTGAAGATTCGCGGGTTCCGCATCGAGTTGGGCGAAATCGAAGCGCGCCTGCTGGAACAGGACAGCGTGCGCGAAGCGGCGGTGCTGGCCCAGGAGGCACCGGGCGGCCAAGCGCTGGTGGCGTACATCGTTCCAACCGCCGAACTGAATGACCTGGATGCCGGCGCCCAGAGCGCCCTGCGCGACAGCCTCACGGCCCGGCTCAAGGTCAACCTGCCCGACTACATGGTGCCGGCGCACATGGTGGTGTTGCCACGCTTCCCGCTGACGCCCAACGGCAAGCTGGATCGCAAGCAATTGCCCAAGCCCGATGCCAGCCAGTGGCAGAAAACCTATGTCGCGCCGCAGACACCCGTGCAGCAGGCGGTGGCGATGATCTGGGCCGATATCCTCAAGGTGCCGCAGGTGGGCCTGGACGACAGTTTCTTCGAACTGGGCGGCCATTCCTTGCTCGCCACCCAGGTGATGTCGCGGATTCGCCAGCAACTGAATATCCAGGTGCCGTTGCGCCTGTTGTTCGCCCATAACAGCCTGCGGGCGTTTGTCGAGGCCATGGGCACGGCATCGGCCCACGATGAACCGGGCATTCCACGCATTCCTCGCGACCAGCCGCTGGCGCTCTCGTTCGCCCAGCAACGGCAGTGGTTCCTCTGGCAACTGGAACCCACCAGCAGCGCCTACCACATTCCGGCGGCCCTGCGTTTGCGCGGCGCCCTCGACCGTGCCGCGCTGCAACAGAGCTTCGATGCACTGGTGGCGCGTCACGAGAGCCTGCGTACCCGCTTCGTGCTCGACAATGAGCGTCCTCTGCAAGTGATCGACGAACCAGCGCCGTTGGCCCTGGCGGTCGAATCGCTCGAAGCCGGCGTCGATGAACGTACCTTGCGCGGCTTGATCGAAGCCGAAACCCGGCAACTGTTCGATTTGCAGCGCGGTCCGTTGTTGCGGGTCAAGTGGCTGCAACTGGGTGCTGAGGACCATGTGCTGATCCTGACCCAGCACCACATCGTGTCCGATGCCTGGTCGATGCAGATCATGGTCGACGACCTGCTGCAGTTGTACGCAGGTTTCAGCCAGGGCCAGCCGGTGGCGCTGGCGCCGCTGCCGATCCAGTACGCCGACTACGGCCACTGGCAGCGGCAGTGGTTGGCGGCGGGGGAGCAGCAGCGGCAACTCGATTACTGGATCGAGCAGTTGGGCGGCGAGCAACCGATTCTCGAACTGCCGACCGACCATCCGCGCCCGGCCCAGCAAAGCTATCGTGGCGCACGGCTGCCCATCGTCATCGAACCGGCCCTGGCCGAAGGCCTCAAGCGCCTGGCCCAGCAGCACAACAGCACGCTGTTCATGCTCTTGCTGGCCGGCTTCCAGACCTTGCTGCACCGCTACAGCGGCCAGGACGACATCCGCGTCGGTGTGCCGATCGCCAACCGTAACCGGGTGGAAACCGAGCGTCTGCTGGGCTTCTTCGTCAACACCCAGGTGCTCAAGGCCGACATCGATGGCAACCTGCGATTCGACCAGCTGCTCGATCAGGTCAAGCAACGGGCCCTCGGCGCCCAGGCCCACCAGGACCTGCCGTTCGAACAACTGGTGGAGCGGCTGGAACCGGCGCGCAACCTGAGCCATACGCCCCTGTTCCAGGTGATGTTCAACCATGCCAGCGATGCCCGCCGGGACCTGTCGGCGTTGCCGGGCCTGAGCCTGGAGCAACTGACCTGGGACTCGGGCACCGCCCAGTTCGACCTGACCCTGGACACCTTCGAGTACGCCGATGGCCTCAGCGCCGCGCTGACTTACGCCAGCGACCTGTTCGAGCCGAGCACCATCGCCCGCCTGGGTGAGCACTGGCTGAACCTGTTGCGCGCCATCGTCGCCAACCCGACCCAGCGCATCGCCGAGCTGCCGATGCTGGACAGGACGCAGCGGCGCCTGATCGTCGAGGACTGGAACCGCACCTACGCCGACTACCCGAACCATCTCCCGGTTCATCATTTGATCGAAGCCCAGGTCGAGCGTGATCCCCACGCCGAGGCGCTGGTGTTCGAAGGGCAGTCGCTGAGCTATGCCCAACTCAACGCCCGCGCCAACCAGTTGGCTCACGCCTTGATCGAGCGCGGTGTCGGCCCGGATGTGCTAGTGGGCATCTCGGTGCAGCGCAGCGTGGAAATGGTGGTCGGGTTGCTGGCGATCCTCAAGGCCGGTGGCGCCTACGTGCCGCTGGATCCGGAATACCCGCCGGAGCGCCTGGCCTACATGATCGAGGACAGCGGCATCGAGCTGCTGCTGAC